>DATKBQ010000145.1:0-7638 GCA_035546375.1 Planctomycetota bacterium
CATCGGGCGGCCGAGAAAGTAGAACTTTGACTACGACTCAGAAGTTGCCTTCCTGGTGAGGGAATGCACGCGTTAGGATCCGGCCATGCTCACGCTCGTCCTCCTGCGCCACGGCGAGAGCACCTGGAACCGCGAGAACCGCTTCACCGGCTGGGTCGACGTCCCGCTCAGCGAGAAGGGGCTCGAGGAGGCGCTCGAGGCCGGCCGGCGGCTCGGCCGCGAGGGCTACGACTTCGACCTCGCCTTCACCTCGGTGCTCAAGCGCTCGATCAAGACCCTTTGGATCGCCCTCGAGGAGCTGGATCGGATGTGGATCCCGGTCGAGCGGAGCTGGCGCCTCAACGAGCGCCACTACGGCGCGCTCACCGGCCTCAACAAGACCGAGATGGCGCGGCGCCACGGCGAGGAGCAGGTGCAGCTCTGGCGGCGCAGCTACGACGTACGCCCGCCCGCCTACGAGCCCGACGATCCATCGAACCCCTCGCTCGACCGGCGCTATGCGAACCTGCGCTCGGACGAGCGGCCGTTGACCGAGTGCCTGGCCGATACGGTCGCGCGCTTCCTGCCCTACTGGGAGGAGCGAATCGCTCCGGAAGTGGTGGCCGGCCGGCGCGTCTTGATCGCCGCCCACGGCAACAGCCTGCGCGCGCTCGTCAAGCACCTCGACCGGATCCCCGACGACGAGATCGTCGCCCTGAACATCCCGACCGGGATCCCGCTCGTCTACGAGCTGGACGACGACCTGACGCCGATCCGGCGCTTCTACCTGGCCGACGCGGCCGAGCTCGAGCGCGCCCAGTCCGCCGTCGCGCGGCAGGGCCGGGCTACTGGATGACGAACGACGCCGCCGGCGCCGTCCCGCGGACGGCGTTCATGTTGCCGGGGGTGTGCGTGAACATCGAGACGTACACCGTCATCCCGATGAAGGCGGGATGGTTCGGCAGCGGCAGGAAGCCGGTCGCGCGGCCGCTCGCGTCGAGCGTCCCCGCGAAGCTCGAGACCGCGCCCGAGGTCGTGAAGCGCGCATAGCGGTCCAGCTCGAGGGGCAGGATCCATCCGCCCTGCAGCGGGATCAGGCTCGGCAGCGTGCCGAACGAGGCGACCCCGATGAAGCCCACGTTCGGGTCGTAGCGCTCGCGGAAGTTCACCTGGAGCGCGGATCCGATCGTCGGCGTCCCGGTGAACGTGACGTCGGCCACCGCCGCGTCCTGGCGGCTGGACCAGGCGATCGCGTACGGCTCGGAGGTGCCGAGGAACTTCTGCAGCGTCAGGCGCACCGTGTAGAGGCCGCTCACGAGCGGCGTGAACTGGACGATCTCGAAGGGATTGAGCGAGCTCGCGGAAGAAGCGACGACCTGGTTCTGCGGGTCGAGCACCGCCATGTCGAGGTCCATCTTGAGCGGGTCCGTCGAGTAGGCCGCGTCCGGATCGGAGAACCAGAGCGCGATCAGGCGCGTCTCGTCGCCGGCGTAGAGCTGCACCTGCTTGTCATAGGTGCCGGAGGGGAACGAGGCCGCCGTGAAGATCCCGGTCTCGAGCTTGCCGTCGCGCACCAGCGCGTGGGAGGCGGCGGCGTGCACGCCGCCGGCGCCGTCCTTGTCCGAGAGCACCGCGGCGCCCTCGATGTTGTGCCACGCGCCGACCATCAGCGCCGCCTTGAGCCCGGGCATCGAGCCCAGGAGAGCGGGGTCCTGGTTGGCGAGCAGCACCGAGACTCCGCAGCTCAAGGGGCTCGCCGAGGACGTGCCGTTGAAGTTCTGCGAGCCGCTGACGCCGGTCGTCGTCAGGTTGTCGCCCGGCGTCGCCACCTCCGGCTTCTCGTGCCCCTCGACCGGGTTCCAATACGAGGAGTACGACGCCATTGCGTCGTTCGACCAGTTGACGTCGTTGCCGTCGTTGTAGGCCCCCGAGCTGATCATGTTGTAGCCGTTGCCCGGGCTGGTCGCGTACGGCGTCCCCGTCGTGCCCTGGTTGCCGTTCGACTTGAAGAGCATCACCGAGAAGTTGCGGATCGTGTAGTCGAAGAAGCGGTCCAGGAAGACGATCGAGCCCTTGCTGCCGTTCCACCACGAGCAGTTCCCGAGGTCGATCCCCTGCTGCAGCCCCCAGGCCCAGGCGGCCTGCGCGGGCGCGTCGCTGCCGCATCCGTCGGCGCTGTAGAGCTGGGGCAAGCCGCGCGCCGCGCCGTAGTTCACGGCGTCGTTCGAGCAGATGTTCCCGGCCACGCCGCTCGGGTGCGACTGGCCCGAGCCGGTGCTCTTCTTGATCACCGGCGGGAGCGACGGGTTCGAGGTCGTCACCTCGCCGCAGTCGTTCACCAGCACCTTGGTCGGTCCGGTCGCGCCGGTGATCCCCAGGTCGTGCACGTTGAACGTGCGCATCGTGCCCTGCGCGTATTGCAGCTCGGGACCGCCCTCGGTGAAGGCGTAGAAGGCCAGCTCGACGGCCGGGTCCTGCGCCCAGCGCGCGACCTCGCCCGCCGGCAGCGTCGCGAAGACGTCGGGCCAGAACTCGCCGATCAGGTCGATCTGGATGCCCGCCGCCGCGAGCCGTTCCGCGAAGACGATGTTGGCGGGCTCGAAGAGCTGGCGCGCGAGCGCGAGCGCCATCTGCCGCGCTTGCGCGGGCGTCGAGCCCTGCGCCATCCAGTCGCGCATCAAGACCGGGAAGTCGGGGCTCTCCGGCGTGGCCAGCCAGAAGACCACGTGCACGAGCTCGCCGGCGGGGCGTGCGGCGACTCGCTCGGCAAGCTCCGGCGACATCTTCGCGTTGGCGGCGTTGCGGAGCTGGATCTCCCGCGAAACCAGCGCTTCGAGGTCCACCGCGTTTCCGAACTGGTCGCGCGTGGTGCGCAGGATCCGCCCGCTGGCGGGATCGAGCTGCCGCTCGTCGGTCACCTCGAGGCCGAGCTGCGGGAGCTGGCGGACGTTGCGCGAGAGCACCGCGCCGTCCTGGGGCGCCCCCTGGGGTGCGGAGAGCGGTGCGAGACAGGCGAGAAGCGTCAAATGCAGCATGGGGACCTCGGCGTGGGACGGTGGAGCGGATGCGGGCTCCGGGGGACGATCGAGCTCCCGCCAAGCCTAGCCTGGATCGGCTGGGATGGCGCGGCCGGGTCCGCGGTCGGCGCGGGAAACGACGGGCCGCCGCCGCCGCGCCGGGGCGATCGATAAGCGCCGGGAATCGATCCACGCAGCAGAACAGCTTGGCCGATCGAGCCCCGACAGCCGATCCTGGCCGGTCGCCTTCGATCCCGCGCTGTTCCGGAAAGGTAAGTCCATGCCTTCGATCCGTTCCCTCCTCGTTCCCGCCCTCGCGACCCTGGCCCTGCCGACCCCGGCGGCCCGCGCAGGCGACGCGTTCCAGGTCGTTCCCCTGACGCAGCTCGGGCGCTCGGGCGAGCCCGCGCTCGCCGAGCCGCAATCGCGGTCGGCGGAACCCCGCCGCTGGGCGCGGGTCCAATCCGCGCGGCGCTGGGCGCTGGTCCAGCCGCGCGTCGTGCTCGATACCGCCGGCGAGGCCTACCTGATCTATCCCGAGGAAGCGCTGGAGGGTCTCGGCCCGCTCCCTGCGCGCCGGATGCGCGAGCCGCTTGCGAACGCGTGGTCCCAGGCGCGGCTCGCCGTGCGCGCTCCCGAAGGCCAGCCCGTCCGCGGCCGGTTGCTCGTGCCGGACTCGAACGGCGGAGAGCCGCAGGTCGTGACCTTCCAGCTGCCGGCGGCTTCCGGCGGCGAGCAGGCGCGCGCCACGTTCCTCGCCGCGAAGGCGCAGCATGCACTGCGGCTCGCGACGGCGGATCTCCCCGGCGCGGCGTGGTTCCGCCGCGAGCGCAGCGTTGCGCTCGAGGAGCTCGGCGGAGCGCCGAGCCACCGTGACTCGCAGGAGGACGTCGCCGCCGCGGGCGCCGAGCAGCTCGACAGCACCTTCGATCTGTTCACCGGAGGCCGCGCGCTGGCGGAGAACCTCCAGCTCGATCGCGCGCTCGCGCCGCAGCCGGAGCCGGGGGAAGGCGTGCCGATCGACGAGATCCCCGGCATCGACACGCGGCCGCTCGATTGGACGGCGCGCACGGCCGGCCTGGCGCCCGAGCCCGACCCGCTGGCGGCGCTCGTTCCCGAGGACCAGCACGCCGCCTTCTTCCCCACGCTCGCGGATCTGATCCGGTTCTTGGACGAGGCCGAGCGGAACGGCACGCCGGTGATCGACCTGCTCGAGCCGCGCTCGGAGGACGCGCGCACGCGCGAGCGCTACGAGCGCCAGCTTTGCCTGCCGCTCGCGAGGCTGGCGCGAGAGGCCGGGGAGTCGATCGGCGAGGTCGCGATCACCGGGTCCGACCCGTACCTGCGCGCCGGCAGCGACGTGGCGGTGCTCCTGCGCACCGCCGACCCCGCGCCGCTGCTCGCGTTCCTGGCCGCCGAGCAGCAGCGCGCGGTCCGCGAGCGCCATGCGAGAGCCACGAGCGACATCGACGGCGGCGCGCCGATCGCGACCGCGATCTCGGCCGATCGGACCGTGTCGTCCTACGTTCAGCAGGTGGGCGACGCGGTCCTGGTCGCCAACTCGCTCGAGGCGCTGCGGCGCATCGCCGCCGTGCGCGCGGGGTCGCAGGCGGCCCTCGCGGCGAGCAGCGAGTACACCTTCTTCCGGAACCGCTACCCGCGCGGTGGAGCGGGCGAGAGCGCCTTCGTGATCCTGACCGACGCGACGATCCGGCGCTGGTGCGGGCCGCGCTGGCGCATCGGCGACTCGCGGCGCACGCGCGCGGCGGCGTGGCTGGCCGAGGCGCAGGCTGCGTGGGTCGATGCGCTCGCGCGCGGCGAGGAGCTCGACTTGGCGGAGCTCGAGCGGAGGATGCCGGGGCTCGGCCGCCTGAGCCTCGGGCCCGGCGGCGTCCGCTCGGACGAGTGGGGGACGCTCGAGTTCCTGACGCCGATCGCCGAGCTCGATCTCAGGAGCGCCAGCCAGTCGGAGTGGTCGGCCTACGCTCGGTTCCGCGACCGCTACCAGCAGAGCTGGCGGCAGTTCTTCGACCCGATCGCGGCGCGCGTGAGCCTGAGCGGCGAACGCGTCGAGCTGGACCTCTCCGTGCTGCCGCTGACGCTGGGAACCGAGTACCGCGACCTGATGCAGACCGTGGGCGGCGCGAGGCTCGACGCCCGAGCCGGCGATCCGCACGCGGAGAGCCTGCTGCACGTCGCGCTGGCCTTGGACACCTCGTCGCGCTCGCTGCGGGACATTGGCTCCCTCCTGCAAGGCGGCGGACTGTCGGACCCGATGTCGTGGGTCGGCGGCTCCTTCGCGATCTACGCCGACGCGGACCCGATCTGGGCTCGGCTCGCGGAGGAAGCGTCCGGCTCGGACCCGGAGGCCGTGCTCGAACGGCACGTGTGGCAGCTCCCCCTCGCGATGCACGTGGCGGTGAGGGATCCGCTGCGCCTGGCCGCATTCCTGACGGGCGTGCGCGCGATGGCCGGGCAGGCGGCACCGGACCTGGTCACGTGGGAGAACCTCACGCACGCCGACGTGGGCTACGTCGCGATCCGAGCCGGCGAGGAGCTGGGCGACGAGGTGGCCGGGGCGGCGCTGCACTACGTCGCGCTGCCGGATGCGCTCGTGCTCTCGCTGCGCGAGGACGTGCTGAAGCGCGCGATCGACCGCCACTTGGCGCGCAAGCGCGGCGAGCCCGCGGCCGAGGGACCGTGGTCCGGACACGGCGCCGGACTGAGCGCGAAGCGCGGCGGCCTCGAGCTGCTCGCGCGGATGGACGGCGGCGAGCTCGGCGCGCAGGTGCAGGAGATCGCCTGGGCCAACCTGCCGGCCCTGAACGAGTGGCGGCGCCTCTTCCCCGAGCACGATCCGCTCGAGCAGCACGAGCGCCTGTGGGGGACCCGGCTCACCTGCCCCGGCGGCGGAAGCTACGTCTGGAACGAGCGCTGGCACACGTATGAGTCGACGCTCTACGGCCACCCCGCCGAGCCGAAGCCGGGCCCGGGCGTCGAGCGCGTCCTCCGGGACGTGGACTCCGTCCAGCTCGGCGTGACCTTCGAGGACGAGGGCTTGCGCGCGCGCGGGGTCGTGCTGCGCTAGTCGCGAAGAGGGCTCGCTACGCCCGCTCGTGCTGGCCGTCCCGCCGTCGCACTTGGTGGGTGTCAGCGGTCAACGAGAAGCTCGAACCCAGCCACGTGCATCATCTGAGCAGAGACGGCGAATCTCGAGGCTGCTTGCCGTCGCACTTGCCAGCGGGATAGCTTGGCGCAAGTGCTCGACCAACGAGGGCCGCCGATTTCCGTCACCCGTTCCACGATTGCGCTCCTGATCGCCGTTTCGGTGCTGGCGGGTTGCCGTGCGGGGGGCCGGCGCATCGCCTACGACGAGACTCGCTCCTTTCCGACGGAGAACGGCGCGGTCGTGACGCTGCTCGACTACCTGGAAACCGGTCGCCAAGCCGCGCAGGGCTGGCTGGATGGGCTTCCCGAGGCGGAGTCGAGCGCGCTCGCGGCGGCCGTCGCGCGCGCGACCGAGGCTTCGGTCCGCTTGGCCGCGCTCCACGACGTGTCTTCTGGAGCTATGAGCAATCGAGCGGGTCCGGAGTCCTGCTCGACGATGGTTCGGGGAGGCGCGTCGTGCTGACGGCCGCGCACACCCTCGATGACGCTCCGGAGTCCGTGAGGATCACCACGCTCTCCGGCCGGCGGTGCCGAGCGACCGTGCGGACGCAGGGGAGAGGGCGTGGAAAGTCGGGCCCCGATTGGGCGCTCCTCGACCTCGATCGCTCGGGTTCGGAAGGCTTGCCTGCCGTCGAGCTCGGTCGGGCCGAGGTCAGCGAGCTGGTCTTCCTGCTTGCCTATCCCGACCCGTGCGGGGTCGATGGACGAGGGCGGATCGTGCGCGGGGATGGGTTCGAGAGCGCCTACCTTGCGCCTCGGGTCACCTTCGCCCGTGTCGAATCGCTCACGCCGCTCGTCCTGGTCCCGGTCGCCGGCGCGGTTCCTCTCGGAGGCGCGAGCGGGGGCGGGATCTTCGACCGCGAGGGCGGTTTGGTCGGCATCGTGTCGGGCGTCCCATGGGAGCCCAGGCGCGACACGCGCCATCTACCGCATCGACGGCTGCGCCGTCCCGCGCATCGACTGACCGCGGATGCCGGCGCCCGCCCGCTTGCGGGTCACCCTCCCGGGCGATCTCCGGCGGAGCGCCGGCCTGGACCCCATTCGTGGAGGGTCCGCAGGAAATCTCCCTATGCAGCGCCCGCAAACGGCATGGAAACCTCTCCAAGGAGGCCCGTCCCATGAACCGACCGCTCGGTCTCGCGCTCCTCGTCGCAGGCATCATCCTGCTCGTGCTCGGTTTCCAGGCCTCGGATTCGATCGGCTCGGACTTCTCGCGTTTCTTCACCGGCTCGCCCACCGACAAGACGGTCTGGTTCCTGATCCTGGGCGCGATCGCCACGGTGGCCGGCGGAGTCCTGGCGTTGGGGCGCAGATCTCGGGCCTGACGCCGCGCCGGCGGCTCAGTCGCGCTCGTCGAGCCAGGCCATCTGGATGGCCTCGAGGATCGACTCGTTGGAGCGCTTCGCATCGCCCTGGAAGCCCTCGAGCTCCATGACCCAGCGGTGCAGGTCGGTGAAGCGCACCGAGAGCGGGT
>DATKBQ010000146.1:0-3033 GCA_035546375.1 Planctomycetota bacterium
CTCCGCGCTCGGGGCGCAGTGCGCGGTCGTCCCGCGACTCGCGCTCGAAGCGCCGCCCTTCGGCTCGCGGGGCGCGCTCCGGCCGGCGCGCGCGATCGTCGCGAGCGCCCCCCGCACGGCGCCGCTCGCCGGGACCCGGCTCGCCGGCGCTTCGGACGAGCCGCTGCACGACCAGCGTCGCATACGCACCGCGCGGCAGCTCGAAGCGCACCTTGACCAGGCGCAGGGGCCGGTTGAGCGGGTCCGGCTCGGCCGGGCGAACGCGCAGGTGGCGCGGCCGCACGAGCAGCGGACGGTTCTCGCCCTTGATCTGGAAGCCCGGCACGCCTTGGATCGCGAACTCGGCCGGGACCATGCGCTCGGCGGCCAGCGCGTCCTCGAGCAGCGCGCGCTGCAAGGGGTGCTCGACGTCGGCCAAGCGCTCGCCGGGCAGGCGGAAGCTCTCGCCCATCGCGGGCTGGGGCGGCGGGCCGGGGGGCTCGAGCGGCAGCGCACCGGAGGGGAAGACCAGCGGGCCCTCGACGCTCTCGATCACGATGCGCTCCGCGGGCGGCACGACCAGGCGCACGTACTCGGCCACGGCGCGGTTCCACAGGTGCGACTGGAAGGCGTAGAGATGGATCAAGCGCAGGCGCGTGGAGACGTGCTGGAAGGCGCCGGCGAAGTCGTCCGGGTTGCGCTTGAGGTGCTCGAAGACCGAGTGGTGCGCGCCGAAGCGGCCGGCGACGTCGCGGCAGGCCGCCCAGTCGCCCCAGGCGCGGCCGAGCGCCAGCTTGAAGGCGGCGCTCTCGCGGTCGTCGTGCTGCGAGAGACCGGTGAGCAGGGCGCGCAGCGCGCGCTCGGGCTCGCCGTGCATCAGCTCGCGCGCGATCCAGCCCTGGCCGTGGCGCAGGTTGCCGAAGCGCTGGTCGCCGAAGTAGTTGACCAAGCCGTGCTCGCGGATCTGCGCCAGGTTGGCGCGCAAGAGCGCCAGCTCCCGCGCGTCCAGGGCCCGCAGCACGAGCTCGAAGGCGTTGCCCTCGCTGGCCTCCGCGTCCAGCTCGGCCCGCGCGCGGCCGATCGTCTCCACGCGCAGGTCAGGATCGTGCAGTGTGAGCGTCCGGCCGCCGTGCAGCGCCATGTGCTGGATCGTCACGCCTTGGCGGTCCTTGAGGCCCGCCATCGAGACCTCGCCGCTTTGGACCCCCGCCGCCTGGGCTACCCGGGCGGCGGCCTCGAGCGAGGTGAGCTTGCGCTTGGTCACGCGGTAGACCGCCCATTCGCCCTCCGCGCCGACGACGTCGGGAGCGAGCAGCTCCCGCACGCGGAAGTCTTCGATCCTCTGCTTGAGTCTCATCGACGGGCCGCGAGTCCTCGAGCTTCCTTATCGGTACGGGCGCACCTTGGCCAATTGCTTGAGCACCCGCTCGAAGTCCCGCGGCAGGGGCGCCTCCACGGCGATCCGCCCCCGCCCGGAGGGCGAGGCGAACTCGATCCTGAGGGCGTGCAGCGTCAAGCGATCGATCAGAGGGTGCTCCACCTGGCCGAGCTTCTTGCGGTAGTCGCTCTTGATCTCCGAGAGCGAGAGCGAGCGCCGCCGGCCGTAGATCGGATCGACCACCAGCGGGAATCCGATCGCTGCCAAGTGGACGCGGAGCTGGTGGGTACGGCCAGTCAGCGGCTCGCTTCGCAAGAGCGTGAAGCCGCGGAATCGGCGCTCGACGCGGATCCGGGTGCGCGAGGGCTTGCCGCTCTCGCGCACGCACATGGCGCCGCTCTTCTTGCGGTCCGGACCGATCGCCAGGTCGATCTCCTCGCTGGCGCCGTCCTCGAGCGGGTGCTCGCCCTCCACCAGCGCTAGGTAGTCCTTCTTGACCTCGCCCTGGTCGAAGGCGCGGCGCAGCGAGCGCTCGGCCTGGATCGTCTTCGCCACGAGCACGGCGCCGCTGGTGTCCTTGTCGAGGCGGTGGACCAGCCGCGGGCGGAAGCCGGCGCCCGGAGCGGCCCCCTCGCGCGCGCGCTCGCCGCTCAGCCGCGCCAGCGCGCCGATCAGGCTGGGCCGCGAGCGGTCCCAGCGGTCCGGCTCGACCGCAAGGTCGGGCGGCTTGTCGACCACGAGCACGTCCTCGTCCTCGTGGAGCACGACGAGCTCCGCGGCCGGCGCGGGGGGCGGCGCGGCCTCCGCGTCCTCCTCGTCGATGTCGAGGGAGACCACCGCGTCGGCGCGCAGGCGCAGCGAGGGCTGGACCTGCGCCCCGTTCACCAGCACGCGGCCCGCCCGCACCTGCTGCCTCAGGAAGTGCTTGCTCAAGAGCGGAAAGGTCCTGCACAAGAACTCGTCGAGCTCCATCCCCGACTGCTCGGGCGCGACGCAGAGATGGTCGTTCAAGGTCCTCTCCAAGGTGCGATGCCGGGGGCGCGGCGCCCGATGGTAGCCCTCAGGAGCGGGTGGGCGGGGGGAAGTCACCGGGGGCCGGCGGGCGCGGCAGCCGGGCCAGGGCCTCGGGCTTCAGCGCGCCGACGAAGGGGAGGTTGCGGTAGTGGCCGGCGTAGTCCAGACCATAGCCTACGACGAAGGCGTCTTCGACCTCGAAGCAGCGGAAGTCCGGCGCGAGCGCCACCGCACGGCGCGAGGGCTTGTCCAGGAAGACGCAGGTCTTCACGTCGGCGGCGCCGAGCCGGCGGAGATCCTCCCGCAGCCGCAGGAGCGTGCGCCCGCTGTCCAGGATGTCGTCGACCAAGAGCAGGTTCCGCCCGGCGATCTCGCTCTCCTCGGGCACGAAGCCGACCTCCAGGCGCCCCGGATCGGATCCGCGGCCATAGCTCGAGGCGCAAGCGAAGGCGAGCTCCAGGGGGATCGGGATGCGCCGGATCAGGTCCGAGGCGAAGACGCAGGAGCCCTTCAAGACGCCCACCACGGTGAACGGACGGCCGCGGTAGAACCGCGTCACCTCGGCGGCGACCCGCTCGATCCCGGCCTCGATCTGCTCCTCGTCGAAGAGCACGCGCTCGATGTCCTGGTGCACGGCTGGGGGGCAGAGGGTACCCGGCAGG
>DATKBQ010000147.1:0-10723 GCA_035546375.1 Planctomycetota bacterium
GTAGAGGATCTCGGCGAAGGGGTGCAGCGCGAGCGCGGCGGGGCGCGAGGGCGTCGGGAGCGGCGCCTGGGCGACCAAGCGCCCGCTCGCGGGATCCAGCGAGTAGGTCGAGATCGAGTCGCCCTCGAAGTCGGCCACCCAGGCGAAGCGGCCGGAGCGGTGCGCAGCGATCGCCCGCGGCATCGTCGCGCTCGGCGCGGGCAGCACGTATCCGGATGCATGCAGCCCACCCTCGCCGTCGATCCAGTAAGCGGAGAGGGTGCTGTCGGCGATGTGGCCGCACAGCGCGAAGCGCGCCGGGGCGACGACCGAGAGCCGCAGGTCGAACACCGCCGAGCCGAAGGCGTTGCTGGCGGCGACCGTGTAGTCGGCCGCTGGCGTGAGGGCGGCGGGCGTGCCGCTGACGATGCCGCTTGCGGGATCGAGCGCCAGCCCGGCGGGCAGGGAGGGGTTCACGATCCAGCTCGCGACCGCGCCGGCGACCGTCGGCACGTTCGGCTCGACGGAGACGCCGCGCAGGTAGATGGCCGGGCTCTGCGAATAGGTGAGGTTCGCCGGAGGCTGGCCCTTCGAGCCGCCCCCGCCGCCGCCGCCGCAGGCGCAGGCGAGGGCGCAGAGCGAGGCTGCGGCGAGCCGGGCGAGCGGCAGGCGGCTGCGAGCGGGGGTCGGAATCATGGGCTGGAGCCGGCCTGCCGTCCGAGCGTCGCCAGGGCGGCGGGGCAAAGCGACGGCGCGGCCCGCAGGAGCCACACGAATCGGGAAAAGGCTGTCGTTCAAAGGGAGGGGGCCGGATCGCGCCCGGGACCGGCGGTCAGGGGGCTCCTCCTGATGGGATCCTACCCCGCCGATGGGGGGCGGGCGGAAGTTCGCACCTCCTGGGAGGAACGGGAGGCCGCGCAGGTTCCCTCGGCGGGCCGCGCAGACCCGCGGGTGCCGGTCAGCCGCGCTTGGCGCGCTCCAGTAGCCGCTCGGCCAGCCCACGCGCCTTGACCACGCACTGGTCGGAGTTGTCGTAGTCGAAGCGGCCGAAGCGGCCGAGGGCGAAGAGGCCCTGGCCCTCGAGCCATCCCAGTGCGGCCTCGCGCCGGCCACGGTAGCCGTGGTCGAAGACGACGTAGGCGTGCCTCGCGCCGGCGCGGTCGGTGAAGAGCACCTGCTCCGGCCGCAGGAGGCCGGCGTGCGCGAGGCCGGCGACCACCTCGCGCTCCAGCTCGGGGCCCGGCTGCGGCGCGCCGCCGGGGTGGGTCACCTCGCACAGGAGCGAGCTCCGCCCCTCGGGCGCGTTGCCGGGCGAATAGCCGGACATGTAGGTGACGCGGTTGGCCGGCCCCTGCTCGCCGTGCGGGAGGTAGATCCAGGAGAGCTCGCCGGGCTCGGGACGGTCGAGGGCGACGAGGATGCAGGTGATCGAGTTGAATTCCAGCGCGCGCATCGCCTCGGCCACCGCGGTCGGCATCCCGCGCACGATGTCCGGCAGGTCGGTCAAGGGAAGCGTGCTGACCACGCAGTCGAAATCCTCGCCGTCGACGCGCCACGCCTCGCCGTGGCGCGTGACGTCGCCGACCGGCGTCGAGAGCCGCACGCGGTCCGCGATCGCGGCGCCGATGCCGTCGGTGATCGCCTGGAACCCGCCGCGCTCGGGGTAGTAGAAGGTCGACTGGTGCGTGTAGCCCTCGGTGCGGATCCCGACCGCCGAGCGGAGCACGTCCTCGATGGGCGCGTCGGGCACGCGGCCCGCGACCCAGTCGCTCGAGAGCGAGCGCAGGTCGCGCTTCCAGACCTTGTCGTTGTAGGGGTCCATGAAGTGGCGCGCGATGCCTTCGCCGAAGCGCCAGCGCACCCAGCTCGCGAAGTCCTGGGGCGCGCTCGAGCCGTCGAGGCTGCGGCGGTGCCAGGCCTCGATGTAGCCCTTCAGGCAGTCGAAGTTGACCTCGGGGGGCAGGTCGCCCAGGCCGTTCTCGAAGGGGTAGTGCACCCAGCGCTCGCCGAAGCGGATCTTCGTGTTGCGCTCGCGCCGCACGAAGGCCGAGTCGCCGCCCGCGCAGGCCTTCATCCAGCCCAGGGCGTCGGCGTCCTTGCTGTAGAGGATGTGCCCGCCCGCCACGTCGTAGGTGAAACCCTCCACCGTCCGCGAGCGGCACAGCCCGCCGGCGACCGGCGCCGCCTCGAAGAGATGCACGTCCCCGCGCGGCAGCCCGCCCTCGATCAACATCCGCCCGAGGGCCAGGCCGGACACGCCGGCGCCTAGGATCGCGGTCTTCACCGGTCGGGCTTCAGCGGGCGCTCTTCAAGGGACTGGGGCGGCTCGGCGCGGCGGGCGGAACACCATACCAGCCCCGGCGTGGTCCTCCTTCGGCCGCGGGCGCGGCCGCGGTGAAGCGCCGCGCCAGTCCGGAGCCTGTTCCCGGCACGGAAAGGCCGAACCGCTGCCAGGCTCGGACCGCACCGCCAGCGAATCCCTCCCTTGGAGCGCGCGCCGCCGCCATTTCCTCCCGGAACCGCCGTGCTCACCCTCCACCGACGTCGGGCGATCCACTCCTTACCGCGATTCCGAATTCAGTCCCCAATCAAACGCAGGACGCGAAGCGACCTCGTCCGGCCGGTATGCGACCAGGGAGAAGCACCCGCTCAGGACCGTCGCCGCCGTGATCGCCCCAGCGCCGCGAAAGAGGGCGACCAGCGTGGACGTGCCAGACCATGCCGACCGAGTGTGCCCGCCCATTCGACTCTCCATGCGCCGCGGACGGCGCAGCGCCGAGCCTAGCACGATGTCCGGATGGGGCGAGGACCGCGGGCCTTGCTACCGATCGTGCGCCGGCCGCCGTTGGCTAGGCGCTGCATCGACCGCCGGCGCGTGGAGCCATCGGAGCGAGATCACTCTGCCCGAGTGCGCCGCAACGATCGAGCTTCCTCGAGGTGCTCGCGAGCGTGTTCGGCCTCTTGCAGCAGCACCTCCGCGACGCTGACGGCGTGGGGCTCCGCGCCGGGCTCGTCGCGCAAGCGCACGGTCCGCTCGAGCCCGTCCTCGAGTGGCTCGAGCTGCGCCGCGACGTACGCGTTGAGGGCCTCGATCAGCCGCAGCGCCGGCGCGATCGGCTTCCGATCGTAGCGCAGCCGCTCCATCCACTTTCCGAACGGCATCATCCACGACCAGTCGTAAACGCAGCCCGGACTCCCCAGCGCCGCGATCACGATGCTCGCCGCGACCACGTTCGCCTCCGCGACGTGGTGCACCGTCTCGCGGATCGTCATCCCCGACTTGCCGCGCCCGCGATCGAGCTCCTCCTCGGACAGCCCTTCGGCCAGTCCCTGGACCAGCCCCACGATCGACGTCCAGGCCTCCAGCGCGCTGCGATCCCGTGCCGTCATGCCGGACGCAGAGTCTACCGTCGCTGCACCTCGCCAGGTTCGACTCCCGACGCCCGTGCGTCGGGCTGGAGCGGCGCGAACGCTCGTGCACCGGCCACCGTGGATGTTCGACTGTTGGACGTGTCCGTTTGCTTGGGGACATATCTCGCGGACGAAACCTCGGGAGGTCCGCTGGTCCGCGTTGGCGCCCTGCAACGCCGTCGATCCACTTCGGCGGAAGGAACCGTCTTCGGCCGCCTCTCGACTCGCCTACCGCACCCTCACCAGCCGCCGCGCGTCGACGCCCGCGCGCTCGAGCACCGGCGCGGCCTCGCGCAGCCAGCGCCACGCGTCGCCGTGGTAGCCCGCGGTCGGGCGCAGGGCGGGCTCGAGATCGCCGAAGTAGGCGTTGAAGCCCTCCATGCAGGCCTCGCGCGCGTACTTGGCGAGGCACGAGGCGAGGGCGACGGGGAAGGAGCGGCTCTCGGCGCGCTCGGCGAAGATCACGTACATGCGGCGCGCGGATTCCTCCTGCACGCCGCGCTCGGCGACCCGGTAGTCGGAGCGGCTCGCTTTCTCCAGGACGCACTCCACCGCGGCCTCGGGGAAGGTCTGCGCGAGCAGGTCGCCGTAATAGAAGCGGCCGCCGTGGCGGTCGACGACCAGCTCCAGGCCGTGGGCGGCGAAGCGCTCCCACAGGTAGCGCAGGACCGCGGCGCTCTTGTGCCAGTGGGTCAGGGCCTTGTTCTCGGTCTCGCCGAAGGAGCGGTTCAGCTCGTCCTCGGGCAGGACGCAGACGCCGGCGTCGAGCATCTCGACGAAGCGCCGGCGCATGCGCTGCCAGAGCAGCTCGACCCGGATCTCGAGCAGGCCGGCGTCGACGAAGCGCGGGGCGCGCACGGCGATCCGCTGGTACCAGGGCAGCCGCTCGGCGAGGCCGGGCGCCGGCGCGAGCGAGGCCGGCGTGCCCCACAGGATCCGCTCCATCGAGCCGGGCGGCTTGCGGCCGGGCTCCATGAGCGCGAGGAAGCCGAGCGCGGTCGTCTCCAGCCGCCCGGAGCAGCGCGGCGTGCGCTGGAACACCTGCTTGGAGTCGGCGACGACGAAGGACCGCTCGTCGTCACAGATCTCGCGCGAGACGCTGGGCTCGAGCGTGCGCCAGAGGTTGCGCGAGCTCTGCGGCGCGCGGAAGACGCTGAAGCCGATGGTGAGCGGCCCGAACACCGGCCCGAGCCCGGCCTCGTCGACGCCGCCGCTCACCGCGTAGGCCCGCGGCCGGGGGCTCAAGGGGCCATCCCCCGCGCGCGGAACGCGGGCTCGCCCTCGCGCCGGCGCAGGGCGACGAGCAGGACCAGGACCACGAGCCCGGTCGCGACCGAGATCAGCTGCGAGGTCGAGACCGCGCCGTCGAACCACACCCCGCGCACCGCGTCGCCGCGGAAGACCTCGATCGCAGAGCGGGTGATCGAGTAGCCCAGGATCAGGATCAATCCCACCTGGCCCGCGAAGCGCCGCCGGCGCAAGAGCGCGAGGCCGAGCAGCCCGAGCACGAGGCCGTTCGCCGCCATCCAGACCTGCGTGGCCCACAGGAGCTGCCCGGCGTTCTCGGCGCCGAAGAGGCTGTGCTCCGGCAGGGGATCGGGGACGCGCAGCGTGATCGGGAACGGCAGGTCGCGGAAGCGCTCGGGCACGAGCTTGCCGTAATCGTCACCCACGAGCAGGCAGCCGATGCGCCCGAGCGCGTAGCCGAAGAAGGCCGCGGTCAGGCCCAGGTCCAGCGAGTGGCCCACCGGCAGCCGCTCGCGCCGGACGCGCCACACTCCCGCGGCGATCCCGCCGAACAGGCCGCCGTACATCACGAGGCCGCCCTCCCAGATGGCGAGCATCGTCCAGGGCTCGTGCAGGTACTGCTGGCCCGTCTCGCTGCCCTTGGCGATCTCCACGATCACGTAGGCGAGCCGCGCCCCGAGGACGATGCCGATCAGCACCCAGACGCTGACCGCGCTGTAGCTCGCGGCGTCCCGCTCCGGGTCGTCGCTGCTCCGCCTGACCAGGCGCGAGAGGATCCAGCACGAGATCAGGAACCCCAGCGCCACCATCACCCCGAAGGAGCGGACGGCGAAGCCGCCCGGCAGGTGGAACAGGACGGGGTGCATGCGCGCGGCGGATTGTAGGGTTCGAGCCGGTCCCGTCCACAGGCGTCCGGAGGGCGCCGCTTCCGGCGCGAGGCGCGCCGCCGTGGTATCAGTTGAAGCGTGAGCGCGCCCGACGCCGGCCCGAGCTTGGCCCCGCGCACCGAGCCCGCGCTCGGCGCGCGAGCGGTCCGCGTCGACTGCCCCCTCTGCGGGGAGCGGCGCCCGCGGCTCTACCGCCGCGGCATGTACGCGATCGGCCGCGAGCGCTACGACCTCGTGCGCTGCCCGTGCGGGGCGGTGTACGTGGACCCGCGCCCGGACCCGGCTGCGATGTCGCGCCTCTACGGCGATCCCGCCTACTACACCGAGGGCTACAACCTCGGCGTCGAGACGGAGAACTACTTCGAGCGCCGCGACGAGCTGCTCGCGCAGTACGACGGCGAGGTGGCCCGCCTGGAGCGCGAAGCCGGCCGCGGTTCCTCGCGCGGCGACCTGCTGGAGCTCGGCTCGGCCGGCGGATTCTTCCTGGAGGCCGCGCGGCGGCGCGGCTGGCGCGTGCGCGGCATCGAGATCGCCGCGGCCGCGGCCGAGTACTCCCGGCGCGAGCTGGGGCTGGACGTGTTCCAGGGCGAGCTGGCGCAGGCGCCCTTCGAGCGGGGGAGCTTCGACCTCGCAGTGGCCGACAACGTGCTCGAGCACACCGAGCGCCCGGGCGAGGTGCTCGCGCGCTTGCGCGAGCTCCTGCGCCCCGGTGGACACCTCCTGGTGATCGTCCCGAGCTACGTCAACTCGCCTTGGTTCCGCGCGCTCGACGCGGCGCGGCGAGCGGTCCCGCGCGCCCTGCTCGGGCGCCAGCTCGTCCGCATCCTCAAGCTCGATCCCGAGGGCGACCCCGGCCTGCCCTATCACCTGCTCGAGTTCGATCGCAAGACGCTCGTCGACCTTTTTCGCCGCGAGCGCTTCGAGATCGTCGAGGTGGAGGCCTCGCTGCCGCTGCCGTCGCACCTGTTCAAGACGGCGGGCGCGGGGCCGCGCGTGCGGCTGTTGCGCGGCGTGTTCCGCACCCTGGACTTCCTCATGCGGCGCGGGGTCCTTCCCGGCGCGCGGCTGAGGGTGCTGGCGCGCGCACCCTCGGCGTGAGGCTCAGGCGCCGCGCCGATCCTCAGGACCGCCCGCGACCTCGCGCGCGCGCTCGGCGAAGGCGCGCTCCACCAGCGCGCGGTGCTCGCTCGGCACCAGCTCGAGGTCCGTCGCCCGGAGCTCGGCGTGCTCGCGGCCATCGGCAAGGCCGATCCCCAGGCCCTGTGCGAAGCGCTCGACGTGATGTCGGGGCAGGGCGGCCGAGAGCGCCGCGATCACCTCGCGCTCGGAGGGGATCCGCCGGCTCAGGAGCCGGCCGCAGGAGAGGCCCAGACCGCGCGCGAGCGCGGGCGCGACCGCGGGGGGCGCTTCGCGCAGGAGCCGGAAGCTCACGGCGAGGTGATCGCGCACCTCGGAAGCGAGCAGGGGGTCCCACTCGAGCGCCAGGCCCTCCATCGCCTGCTCGGCGTGGGCGGCGCCGGACTCGCTCCAGCGCGCGAGCACCGCGAGCGGCTCGAGCCCCGGCTCGGGCGCCAGCTCGCCGGCGTTGCGCAGCATCGCGCCGATCCCGCGCGCGACGTCGGCGCGGCGCTCCGCCGGCCAGCGCTCGAGCAGCTCCGACAGCCCCAGCCCGCTCGCGATCTCGCCTCGCCGCAGCAGCGCCGTGTAGAACCCGAGTCCCGTGTAGACGCGCGTGCGGAACAGCGGCCCGAACGCCTCCGCGCGCCGCTCGGCCTCCTCGGGCGGCACTCGGTTGCGCGTGCCGAGCAAGGCGCGCGCGGCCTGCTTGACGTTGTAGCCGTCGTAGTGGCCGCCCAGACCCGTGTGCGAGAGCGTCGCGTCGACCTCGGCCAGGTTGAACGGCGCCGTCGCGATGGCGATCCCTGCGATCAGCCCCGCCGCAACGCGCCCGGCGACGCCGCCGGAGCGCGCGAGCCGCGCCGTCGCCACCCCGACGATCACGACGGCGAAGAGCAGGTGCGGCAGGAAGTAGCGGTAGGCCGCGCACTCGATCGGCGGCTGGTAGCTCGCGATCTCGAGGTTGGAGATCGCGAAGGCGAGGGCGCACAGCGGAAGGTAGAGGACCAGTGGCACGAGGGCGTAGCGCTCGAGCACGGCCGGGCTTCCGCCCAGCGGCGCAGCGCCGCGCCCCAGCGCGCCGCGCGCAAGGTCCAGGGCGGCGCCCAGCGCGGGGCGCAGGCAGAGCGCGTAGGCCGCCGCGAAGGCCGCGAGAAACATCCCGTCCGCCAGGGCGCCGCTGAGGCCGAGCCAGGGCGGGGAGCTCGCCGAGCGCGGCAGGTGCACGAAGAAGAACTCGCCCAGCCGCCGCACGATCGACGCCGGATCCGGCCCGTCGCCGGAGCCCGCGAACTTGTCGCGCAGGAAGCCCAGCCCGCGGGCGCTGGTGCCCAGGTTCAGGAGCATCAGCGGCAGGATCCCGAGCGCGAAGGCGGGCGCGGCGTGGGCGAGGTCGAGGGTCGAGCGCCGCCACCCGCGCAGCCCCAGGTGCGCGAGCGCGAGCAGCGCGATCGGGATCAACGCGCCGAGGAACACGAACAGCGCGAAGCCGGCGGCGAAGCCGCTGGTCCACAGCCACCGGCGCGGGACGCCGAGCGAGTGCATGCGCCAGAAGGCGACTACCGCGAGCATCGTGAAGGCCAGGTTCTCGAAGTGGTTGCCCGAGGCGAAGAGCGAGTACTTGACCAGCGTCGCCGGCCCGGCGGCGAAGAGCAGCGCGGAGAGCGTCGCCGCGCGCCCGCCCCAGAAGCGACGCACGAAGGCGAAGATCGCCACCAGGGCGACCGCGCCGAGCGCGAAGGGCACGAGCTTGAGCGCGAGGTAGGTGGGACCGAGCGCGAGGTAGAACGGCACCGCCAAGAGCCCGGTCAGGAGCTGGCCGGCCGCGTTGTCGTAGTAGTCGCCCAGCGGGATCGGCCCGCCGCCCTCGAGCAGGATCCGCGGGATCGTGCCCATCGGGTACAGCTCGAACATCGTCATCCCGACCCGGTCGAAATCCGTGTACAGGATCGCCGCGCGTAGCAGGACGTAGACCGCCAGCGCGGCCGCCAGCCCGGCGGGGACCCGGCGGGGTCGCGCTCGCTGGCCGGAGTCCGCCACTAGTGTCCTGTCCCGCAAGGTACCGGTACGAGGCGCCGTCTCGGAGCCTTGCCGGGGGCGGCGTCATGCCGCCCCATGTCGTCGGTGAACCGCGCAACGGGCGGCATGACGTCGCTCCCAGCGAGGCTCCGGGGCGGCGGATCGTACCGGTACCTTGCGGGACAGGGCACTAGAGCCTTCCCGTCATCGCCATCCAGCGCAGCTTGAGCACGGCCGTGTAGCCCTGCAGCAGGATGCGCAGGGTCAGCGTGGAGTGGCCGGCGGCGCGGTTGGCGAACTCGATCGGGACCTCCGCGATCCCGATCCGGGCGCGCGCGGTCTTGAAGAGCAGCTCCTGCACGATCGCCGGGCCGCTCGAGAAGGCGCGCTCGACCTCGATCGCCTCGAGGGTTTCGCGCCGCCAGCAGCGGAAGCCGGAGTTGCAGTCCTGCACGGGCACGCCGAGCACGGCGCGGATGTAGAGGTTGGCGGCGCGGGTCAGGAACTGCCGCGCGAGACCCCGCTCGGCGTCTCGGCCCCCGGGCGCGGCGCGCGAGCCCAGCACCAAGCCCACCTCCGCGCCGCGCCGCCGCAACCGCTCGACCAAGAGCGGCACGAAGTGTGGCTGGTGGGAGAAGTCGGCGTCCATCTCGACCACGATCTGCGCGCCCATCCTCAAGGCCTCGACGAAGCCCGCGCGGCCGGCGTGGCCGCGCCCGCGCTCGCCTCTGCGGTGCAGGAGGTGCAGCCGGGGCTCGTCCTTGGCCGCCTCCGCGACCAGGCGCCAAGTGCCGTCGGGCGAGTCGTCGTCGATCACGAGCACCTGGTACTCGGGGCCGAGGGCGAGGAGCGCCCACGAGAGCTCCAGCACGTTTCCGGCCTCGTTGTAGGTCGGCAGCGTGCAGACGATCCCGGCCCCGCTCGGAGCGTGCGGCCGCTCGCTCGGCGGGCCTGGGGCGCGTTCCGGGCTGGCCATGGGCTCGGTCTGGGCTCGCGGAGCGGGAGAGCCAAACCATACTGGCCGCCCCGCGGAGCGGCAACCGCTCGGGAGCGCGCCGCGGACCTCGCAATCCGCGCGCGGAGAGCTATGCTCCCCGTCCCTCCCGAGTCGGCGGAGGGCCGCGACGTTCCATTCGTTCCCGGTGCGCGACGCCGCGCCGGTCCCGGTGCAAGCACCATGAGCCCTTCCAGCTCCGCGCCCCGAGTTCAGGGGCTGCCCCCGGCCACCAAGGTCTTCGTCGAGGGGCGCTACCGCAAGCTCTCGCGCGACCTCCCGCAGACCGTCTTCTTCTGCCCGCAGTGCAAGGGACACCCGCGCCGGCGCAAGGGCTGCGCGCGCTGCGAGGGCTTCGGCAAGCTGACGCGCGACTCGGTGCAGGAGCTGATCGGCTGGGTGCTCGGCGCGGCCTTCAAGACGCGCCGCAACAAGTTCCACGGCGCGGGGCGCGAGGACGTGAACGTGCGCATGCTCGGCGAAGGCCGCCCGTTCGTGATGGAGATGGTCCATCCGCGCTCGCTCGACGTGGACCTGGCGGCCCTGGAGGCGGAGATCAACCGCCGCAACGAGGGCCGGCTCGAGGTGCGCGGCCTGCACTGGACCGAGAAGTCGCGCGTGCGCACGATCAAGGAGGAGCGCCACGCCAAGGAGTACCGCGCGCTGGTCCAGGTCGAGCCCGAGATCGAGATCGAGCGGGCGCAGGCCTTGGTCGGCGAGCGTCGCAAGATCTTCCAGAACACGCCCGAGCGCGTGGCGCATCGCCGCGCCCAGCTCGAGCGCGAGCGCTGGCTGGAGGTCCTCTCCGCCGAGCCGGTCGGGCCGCAGCGCTGGGAGTTCGTGCTGCGCTCGCAGCACGGCACGTACGTCAAGGAGGCGATCAGCGGCGAGGGGACGCGGCCGTCGCTGGCGGAGCTGTTGGGCGCGAAGTGCGAGTGCCTGGAGCTGGACGTGCTCGCGATCCTCGACGAGGAGGGCCGCGCCCAGGAGCCGTTCGCGGCCCCGGCGCCGAGGTCGCGGGACGCGGACTAGGCCCGGGCCCGGGGCCGCAGGCCCCGGACCCCGGACT
>DATKBQ010000148.1:0-3920 GCA_035546375.1 Planctomycetota bacterium
CCTCGCACCGGGCGAGGTGGTCGCGCTCGCCGGGCTGCTCGGATCGGGCCGCAGCGAGCTCGCGCGCCTGATCTTCGGCGCCGACCGCGCGACCGAGGGGACGCTGGCGCTCGACGGCGTGCCGCGGCGCCTGCGCTCGCCGCGCGACGGCGTGCGCCTGGGGCTCGCCTTCACCCCCGAGGACCGCAAGGAGGAGGGCGCACTGCCCGGGCTCAGCGTGCGCGAGAACATCGCGCTGGTCGCCCAGCGGCGCGCGGCACTCGGGCTCGCGTCGCGCCGCGCGCAGGAGCGACTGGCTCGGGCGTGGATCGAGCGGCTCGGGATCGTGGTGAGCGACCCCGAGCAGCGGATGGGCACGCTCTCGGGCGGCAACCAGCAGAAAGTCCTGCTCGCGCGCTGGCTCGCCGCGTCGCCGCGGGTCCTGATCCTCGACGAGCCGACGCGCGGCGTCGACGTCGGCGCCAAGCTCGAGATCGAGCGCATCGTGAACGAGCTGGCCGAAGCGGGCGTGGCGGTGCTCTTGGTCTCCTCGGCGCTGGACGAGGTCGCGCGCCACGCCGAGCGCGTGCTCGTCCTGCGCGAGCGTCGCGTGGTCCTCGAGCTGGCGGGGGACGCGGTGTCCGAGCCGCGGATCCTGCGCGCGATCGCCGGAGGGGAGAGCGACGAGCCGTGAGCGCGCGTGCGCGTTCGCGTGTGCGAAAGATTCCCTGGCAGGCCCTGGCGCTGGTCTCGATCCTGGTCCTGATCGCGCTCGCGACGCCGGGCTTCCTCCAGATCGAGGTGCGCGACGGCCGCGCCTACGGCGCCGCGCTCGACGTGCTCTTGCGCGCGGCGCCGACGGCGCTCGTCGCCCTGGGCATGGCGCTGGTCATCGCCACCGGCGGCGTCGACTTGTCGGTCGGCGCGGTCATGGCGGTCGCGGGCACGCTCGCGGCGCTGGTCGTGCGCCACGGCGCGGGCGGCGCCGCGCCCGCCCTGGCGGCGGCGCTAGCCGGCGGCCTGGCGCTCGGCCTCTTCAACGGGGCGCTCGTGGCCGGGCTCGGCCTCCAGCCGATCGTCGCGACCCTGATCCTGTTCGTCGCCGGGCGCGGCGCAGCGCAGCTCCTCTCCGGCGGCGAGGTCGTGAGCTTCGACGCGCCGGGGCTGCAGTCGCTCGCGCGGGGCACGTTCCTCTTCCTGCCGGCGCCGGTCTTCGTCGTGCTCGCGGCGCTCGCCGCCAGCGGACTCGTGCTGCGGCGCACCTCCGTCGGCCTGTACCTGGAGGCCAGCGGCGACCAGCCGCGTAGCGCGCGTTTGGCCGGGGTGCCGGTGGCGGCGGTGCAGCTCGGCGCTTACGCCGCGAGCGGCTTGCTCGCCGCGCTCGCGGGCGTGCTCGTGGCGGCGGACATCGGCGCGGCGGACGCCGCGAACGCCGGGCTCTACGTCGAGCTGGACGCGATCCTGGCGGTGGTGATCGGCGGCACGCTGCTCACCGGCGGGAGGGTGCACCTCGCGCGCACGCTGCTCGGCGTGCTCGTCTTGCAGGCTCTCACGACCTCGATCCTGATCCTCGACTGGGGCTACGAGGCGACGCTGATGGTCAAGGCGGCGGCAGTGGTGGCCGCCTGCGCGCTGCAGTCGCCGCGCTGGGCCGAGCTGGCGGCGGCGCGGCGCGCGCGCTCGGAGGGCGCGCCGTGAAGCCGCTCGCGCGCCTGGCGCGCCGGCCGGAGATGGCGACCGCCCTGGCGCTGGCCGTGCTGGTGGCGCTCGCCGCGGCGCGCTACCCGGGCTTCCTCTCGGCCCGCGTGGCGCTCGACCTGTTCGGCGACAACGCCGTGCTCGGCCTTGCGGCGCTGGGGGCGAGCGTCGTGATCCTCAGCGGCGGCATCGACCTCTCGGTCGGCGCGGTGATGGCCTGCGCCAGCATCCTGCTCGCGATCCTCGTCGGGCCGCTCGGCTGGCCGATCGCGGGGGCGATCGCGGCGGTGCTGGCGCTCGGCGCGGCCTACGGCCTCGCGATGGGCGTGCTGATCCAGGGGCTGGCGCTGCCGGCCTTCGTGGTCACGCTCGCGGGGCTCTTCTTGGCGCGCGGCATCGCGCTGCGCCTGCACCTGGAGTCGCTGCCGATCGCGAGGGCCGACTGGACGGCGCTCTCGCGCTCCGGCGTCGAGCTGGGCCCCGGGCTGCGGCTCTCCGCGGGTGCGATGCTCTTCCTCGCCGCGACCGCGGTCGCCGCTTGGATCTTGGGGCAGACGCGCCTGGGGCGGAACGTGTACGCGGTCGGCGGGAACACCGAGGCTGCCCTGCTCGCCGGCGTGCCGGTGGCGCGCACGCGGGTGGCGGTCTACGGCGTGGCCGGTTTTGCGTCGGCGCTGGCGGGCGTGGCGTACGCGCTCTACGCCTCGTCGGGCAGCTCGACCGCGGGCGCGGGCCTGGAGCTGGAGGCGATCGCGGCGGCGGTGATCGGCGGCACGCGGCTCGCCGGCGGGGTGGGGACGACGGTCGGGACGCTCCTCGGGGTGATGGTGTTCGGCGTGGTGCAGACGGTCCTGATCTTCGAGGGGACGCTCGGCGCGGGCTGGACCCGGGTCGCGATCGGCGCCTTGCTGCTCGCCTTCATCGCGCTGCAGCGCGCGAGGAGCTGGGCTCGCGGTCGGGGGATGCCCGGCGAAGCGGCGGGCTGAGGCTCCTTTCCGCCGTGCGGCGGCGAGCTAGCCCGAACGATTCACCAGCCGCCGGCTGCAACGCCGCAACTGCCGGCGCCTGCTGCGTCGCGTGCCCGGGCGGCGTGCAGGGCCGTGCGTCACTCGAGTGCGCGGCCGTCGGCGCCGACGACCCGCACGCAGAACCCCCAGTCGCCGCCGCCTTGCGCGACCTTCACGAGGATCGAGTTCGTTCCCTCCCGGAGCGTCACCGGCACGCGGTCCTCGTCCGGCGTGAGCCGGCGCGAGACCCGGTTGGAGTGGACTCGCACCCCGTTGACCCAGATCGCGACGCCGTCGTCGCTGCCGACGAGTAGCTGCGCCTCGCGCGCGAGCGGGCTCGCGAGCTCGGCGTAGGCGTAGGCGACGACGTCCTGGTCGGGGTCGAGCAGCGCGGCCAGGTCCACGGCGCCGTCGGGGTCGCTGGAAGTCACGGCGCGCCAGCGCGCGGCGTGCGCGGCGACGTCCGATCCGAAGGGGTGCAGGCCGAGCTCCGTCGCCGGCCCTTGCGCGCCCTCCGGCCCTTCCGCTGGTGCATCCGGGAAGGACTCGGACACGCGCCACTGCGTGAGGCAGCCGCGGCGCCGTGCGGCGGCGGCCGGGTCGCCGCCAAGGGTCTCCAGCCTGCGGGCCGCGACCTTGCGCAGCGTTCGCGAGGCGGGGCCGGCGCAGACCTCCTCCAGGAGCTCCCGGGCGCGCCCGCGCTCGCGCCCGGCGAGCTCCGCGGCGATGGCGATGCGCGCGCGCGCAATCGGCTCGCGCAGCGAAGACCGATCGTCCAGGGCCGCGAGCGTCCCGAGCGCGGCTTCTCCCTCCAGCGCCGCGAGCCCCTGGATCGCCCCGGCGAGCTCGCGCGGCCCATCCGCGATGCGGACCAGCTCGCGAAACAGCTCCCGCGCCCGGCGCGAGGCGCCTCGCCCTTGCAACGTGCGTGCACGCTCCAAGAGGCTCGCCGCCGCTGCCGCGCGCTCGAGCGGCTCGCCGTGCTCCGCCCAGCGCACGAGCAGCGGCTCGAGCGAGGGATCGTCCACCGCCCCGGCGAGGCGCAGCGCGGCGAGACGGACCTCGGCCGAGTCTCCGCGGATCGCCTCGGCGAGGGCGCGCCCCGCGGCGGGCTCGCGCCGCGCGGCGAGCACGGCGAGGAGCTCCGCACGGACCCCGGGCCTCGCCGGAGCGACTTGTCTCAGGATGGACTCGCCCGAGACCGGGATCGCGACCAGCGCCTCGCGCGCCGCGGCG
>DATKBQ010000149.1:0-12671 GCA_035546375.1 Planctomycetota bacterium
CCTTGTGGATCTTCGAGCGCAGGAAGACTCGCATCGGTCCTCTGTAGGGCGGCGGCGCGGGGGTTCCAGGAGCCGGGGGCTCCTCTCCGGGCGCGGGGACGCGACCGGCCAGCCGGCGGGCGGCCCCAAAGGATAGCCTCAGGCCTTTCGGAACGAGCGCAGGCCCTGCTGGAGCCGCTCCAAGGCCTCGCGCAGGCCCTCCGGGGGGAGTCCGAAGCCGAGCCGGAGGTGTCCCGGCGCGCCGAAGAACTCGCCCGGCACCACGCCGACGCCGTGGTCGCGGGCGAGGTGGCGCGCCAGGGCACGGGTGTCTTCCACGCCGCGCACGCGGGGGAAGGCGATCAGGCCGTGCTCGGGGGCCGTGCCCTCCAGCTCCTCGGCGGCTTCCAGCCAGCGCACGAAGATCGGCTTCGACGCGCGCTCGATCTCCTCCAGCCGCGCGCGCAGCTCTCCCATGCGGTCCAGGGCGCGCAGCGCGAGCCGCAGTGCCGGCGTCGGCGGGTCGACCCAGGCGAGCCAGAGCGCGTCCTCCAGATGGAGGCGCTCCTCCGCCAAGCCCTCGCCGAGCACGATCCAGCCGATCCGCAGGGCGCCGAGCCCGTAGGCCTTGGTCAGGCTGCCGATCGAGACCGCGTTCGGCGCCAGGCGGAAGGCGTGCACGCGGCGCTCCGGCGGAGCGTACTCCATGTAGATCTCGTTCGAGATCAGGACGCCGCCCGCGCGCGCGGCCTCGGCCGCCAGCTCGCGCAGCTCGCCGGCGCCGAGGACCGCGCCGCTCGGGTTGTGGGGGTTGGTGAGGAAGAGGTGGCCCGGCCCGGCGCCCGCCAGCTCGCGGCGCACCTCGGCGGGATCCACGCGCCAGCCCTCGTCCAGGCGGCGGCGCACGAGGCGCGCGTCGGCTCCCAGGAGCCGCGGCAAGGCGCGTAGCGGGTCGTAGGAGGGCACCTCGCTCGCCACGCGCACGCCCGGGCGGAACCAGGCGAGCGCGAGGGCCGCCATCGCGCCCGAGGCGCCGAGGGTGACGACCACGCGCTCGGGTGCGACGCCGAAGCGCTCGGCCAGGCGGCCCTGGAGACGCGGCAGCGCGTCCGCGCCGGCGAAGCCGAGGTCGGGCGGCTCGGGCTCGCCGAGGAGCGCCGCGTCCGGCGGCGTCATGCCCGATTGCGTCAGCGGGTAGGGGGCCGCCATGCCCTCGGTGCGAGCGAAGAGCATGTAGGGGAACGAGAGCTCGCGCGCTCCGCTCGGCGGATGGGCTCCCATCGGGGATTTCGCTCGGAAATCGGGCAGAATAGCGTTGTGGATCGACGCGATCGCGGCCGCTAGGATCCAGCGCGTTCTAGCACGTCGGACGCGTGCCGGCGAGCGCGATGCGCGCGTGGGGCGCGACACCGGACGAGACTGGCGGACAGAGGGGGCAATGTCATGGAAGGGCGCGTGAAGTCGAGTCGAGCGGGCGGGCTGCTCTTCGTTCTCGTGGGAGTCGCGGCGGGCGTTGCGGGCGCGCAGGGGATCGCTCCCCCGAACGCGCCGGCCCCGAGCACCCAGGAGGCGAAGGCGCCGGCGCCGGATCAAGCGGGCAAGTTCCTGCGCTACGTGAAGGCGGGGGAGAAAGGCGCGAAGGCGCGCAACCTCTACGACGACCAGGGCCTGGTGGTGCTCGAGATCCCGGCCGGGACGCCGCTCGCGGTCTACGGCGAGAAGGGCGCCTACCTCGAGGTCGAGGCGCCGGGCGGCTTCGAGGTGTGGGTCTTCGGCGAGTATCTCGAGCCCGGCTCCGATCCCGCGCTCTACCGGGTCAAGGGCGAGAACGTGAACATGCGCCCGCGGCCCTCCTCGGGCGTCGAGAGCCTTCCGCTGGCCCAGAAGCTCGGCTCCGGCGACCGCGTGCGGCTGATCCGGCGCAACGATCCCGCCAAGCCGCTCGCCGAGGACTGGGTGGCGGTGCGCACGCCGCCGGGGACGCGCGCCTGGGTGCGCGCGGACGAGACCGTCGCGCTCGAGGACGGCGCGAACGGCGCCGCGCTGTGGGCTGCGGCCGTGCTCGAGGCGGCGAAGGAGCCCGCGGCCGGAGCCGGCCCGGCGGGCGGCGCGCCGGCGGACAGCCAGCAGGCGCTCGAGGCCTTGAGGAAGGCCGACGAGGTCCTGTCCCGCGAGCGCAAGAAGGACGAGCAGGGCGGCATCCCCAACTACGCCGCCGCCGCCGAGGCGTACGCCGAGGTGCTGAAGATCGCGCCCAAGGGTGCGGCGGCCGAGCGCGCGAGCGAGGGGCGCAAGCTGGCCGAGACGCGCGGCGAGGCGTACCAGCTCCGGCGCGAGCTCGAACAGCGCCGAGCCGCGGTGGAAGAGGCCACCAAGGAGCGCGAGGAGGGGATGCGCAAGGCCGCCGAGCGCGACGCCTTCGAGGGCCGCTTCGACGCCCGCGGCTGGCTCGAGCGGCGCCAGCTCGCCGGCGAGACCTCGCCCACCTGGCTCCTGCGCTGGGCCGGCGACCGCTCGGCGGAGCTGGTGTGCCACTCGGGCCGCTACGACCTCTCGATCTTCGCGGGCTACGAGATCGGCATCAACGGCCGCGAGGTGCGCGGCGCGATCGAGCCCTCGCCGGGCATCGTCTCCCGCCCGCGCCAGCTCGACGTCTCGCGCATCGAGGTCATCGCCGGCAGGCGCTGATACGGAGTCAGGACAAAACCCACCAGATTCCCGACACGCTGCCCGCAGCGGCAGCGTGTTAGGAATCTGGTGGGTTTTGTCCTGACTCCGTATCAGCGCAAGTCGAAGACGCAGATCGCGCCGTCGTCGTGCCACGGCGGGCCCACCAGCTGGCGATAGCGCTCGATCCAGCGCTCGACCTCGGGGCGGGGGAGGTCCATCGTGGGCGTCATCTCCGCCGCGAGGTCGCGGTGGAAGACCACGTAGCGCACGCCCGCGCGCCGCAGCGCGGGAAGGTCCGCGACGTGCGCGAAGCTGCGGAATCGCAGGCGCTCGTCACGGGGTGCCAGCTCGCCGAACCGCAGCGGCTCGCCGGGCGGCGTGACGTAGCCGATGAGCATCGGCCGCCGGTGCAGCTTCTGGTAGAAGGGAAACGGGTTGCAGTGCCAAAAGGCGAACCAGGGCGCTTCCAGGACGATGTCGTCCGGATCGGACACGCGCGCGATCTCGCGGTACACCGGCGGAAGCCGGAGCGGGTAGCAGGACATTTTCGACCAGATCGCCCGCTTAGCCTGCGCGTACTGGTACTGATAGAGCCCGTGGTTCGTCCACGCGTTCGGGACGAAGTATGTGCGGTTGGGCGGGCTGTGGAGCGAGAGCAGGGGGCCGAAGGCGAGCAGGCCGGCCACCAGTGCGACGCTCGCGGCATGCGGCGGGATCCAGCGCCACTCGCGGCGCAAGCGGCGGTCCAGCACCCCCAGGCCCGCCGCGACGGCCAGCAGGAACAGGAGCAGCGCCGGCAGCATGTAGCGCGCGAGCACGATCGCGACGCTCAGCGCCGCGGGGCGCGCGATGAACAGCGCCGCGACCTGCACCGCGCACAGGAACAGGAGGTATCGCCAAGCTGCGGGCGCCGCGTGCCGCAGGTGGATCGCGCCGGCGACCAGCGCCAGCCCCACCGCGAAGGCGAGCAAGGGTTCCTGGGCTCCGCTGAACAGCTCGAAGGCGGGAAGCAGGGAACGGAGGTGGATCCCCTCCTGCCCGGCGCGGTCGGCGAGCGCCGCCCGGTCGATCACCAGCGGCGTTCCGACCAGCAGCGCGAGGACCAAGACCGCGGCGCCGCTGACCGCGAAGAAGTGGGGGGGCAAGGCCCGTCCGCGCCGGGCTTGGAAGAGCGCCCACGCGCCCGGCGCGGCGAGGAACGGCAGCATCAGCAGGTGGAACCAAGGTCCGATCGCCGCGCAAGCGGCCCACACGACGCCCCAGCGCAGGCGCCGACCCTCCGTCCAGCGCAGGAACGCGAGCACGCCCAGCGCGGCGGCCAGGAAGGCGATCGAGTAGGGCCGCGCGTAGCGGCTGAAGTAGATGTGCAGCGGCGAGACCGCGAGCAGCCAAGCGAACACGACGGAGGTCTTCGCTCCGAACCAGGGCCGCACGAGGAGCGGCAACAGGAGCAGCGCCAGGATCCCGGCGGCGACGACCGGCAGGCGCAGCGTCAGCTCGTCCAGGCCGACGAGCCGCGCGACGTACGCGTCGTAGAGCGCGAGCGGGATCGAGTAGTCGGCATACCCGAAGTGGGTCGCGATCCACGCAGGGGTGCGGTACGCCATCGTCTCGAGCGCGTGCCACTCGTCGTCGCACGGGATCTGGGCTTGGAGCTGGTGCAGGCGCAGCGCCACGCCGGCCGCCAGCGCGCCGGCCAGGAGCGCGAGCTCGCCCCAGCCGCGCCGAAAGGCGCGGGGTGTCCATCGGGCTCGGTCAGTCTTGCCTTGCTCGTCCAAGTCGAAGGATCCCCCGCGCGGGCTCGCCGATTCCGAACCTACCGCTGCACCTCGGAAACGCGCCTGACGCTCGACGCCACGACCTCGGCCCGCAGCGGCGCCAGGCTTCCCTCCGCGATCCCGGCTCGGATGCGCGCGAACAGCGCCTGGAAGCGGTGCAGGTTGTGCAGGGTGAGCAGCACCGCGCCGAGCATCTCGCCAGCCTTGCACAGGTGCCTCAGGTACGCGCGGCTGAACCCCGCGCAGGCCGGGCAGGCGCAGCGCGCGTCGAGCGGCCGCGGATCGGCGGCGAAGGCCGCGTTGCGCAGGTTGAGGACGCCCTCGCTGGTGAAGGCCTGGTGCGTGCGGCCGTGGCGGGTGGGCGTCACGCAGTCGAAGAGGTCCACGCCGCGCTCGACCGCGTCGATGAAGTCGATCGGCATGCCCACGCCCATCAGGTAGCGCGGGCGGTCCTCGGGCAGCCGCGGCGCCGCGCTCTCGATCGCCGCCAGGACCGCGTCGCGGGGCTCGCCCACGGACACGCCGCCGATGGCGTAGCCCGCCAGGTCGTGCGAGCAGACCGAGTCGACCGAGGCCCGGCGCAGGTCCTCGAACGCCCCGCCCTGCACGATCCCGAAGAGCGCCTGGCCCGTCTCCTCGCCGCCGTGCTCGCGGTGGCGGCGCACGCAGCGCTCCAGCCAGCGGTGGGTCCGATCTGCCGCGCCCTCGACCTCCGCCCGCACGCCCGGCTCGGCGGTGCAGTGGTCGAAGGCCATGGCCACGTCGGCGCCGAGCGCGCGCTGCACGTCCACCGCGCGCTCCGGCGTGAAGCGCACGCTCCTACCGTCGACGATCGAGCGGAAGGTCGCGCCGTCGTCGTCGACGCGCACGCACTCGGAGAGGCTGAAGACCTGGTAGCCGCCCGAATCGGTCAGGATCGGGCCGTCCCAGCCCATGAAGCGGTGCAGGCCGCCGAGGGCGCGCACCGTCTCCTCGCCCGGCCTCAGGTGGAGGTGGTAGGCGTTCGCGAGCACGATCCGCGTCCCCGCCTCGCGCAGGTCGCGCGGCAGGACGCCCTTCACCGTGCCGCGCGTCCCGACCGGCATGAAGGCCGGCGTCGGAACCTCCCCGTGGGGCGTGGTGAAGACGCCGCTGCGCGCGCGCGAGTCGAGGGCGCGGTGCTCGAGGCGGAAGGCGAAGCCGGCGCGCCGCATCGCCTCAGCGCCAGTCCACCAGCGCGGCGCCGGGGTAGTAGTGGGCGAGGATCCGCTCGGCGCTCCAGCCCGCGCGAGCCCAGGCGGACGCGCCCTCCTGGCACAGCCCGACCCCGTGGCCGCGCCCGCGGCCCTCGAAGAGGAGGCCGCCGCCGATCGTCTCGCCCGCGCGCGGCCAGGTGCGCACCAGGAGCGAGCTCGCGAGCTCCTTGCGCGAGAGCCGGCGGCGCAGCTCCTCGAAAGGGATCGTGCGCGCCCCGCTCTCGCCCTCCAGGCGCACCTCGAGCCAACGTCCGGCGGAGTCGCGCCGCGCCGGCGCGAGGCGCAGGAGGTGCTCCCCGAGCCCCAGCTCGCGTGCCAGGCGCTCGAGCGCGAAGCGCGGCGCGGTCCAGCGCCAGTCGAGCTCCGGCGAGGCCCCGCGGGCGGCGCCGAGGCTCCCACGGCAGGGCGCGCACTCGACCGAGCGCAGGCACGCGAAGTCCGCCTCGGGAAACACCGCCGCTCCGTCCGCGGTCGCGCCGCCGCAGGCCGCGTGGAAGCGCGCATCCACGACGCGCGGATCCTCGAAGAGGACGATCCCGCGCGTGCGCCGCACGGCCGCGCGCAGCCGCGCGGCCACCTCGCGGGCGGCCCGACCGCTGCGGGGATCGGGGACGTGCGCGCCGCGGAAGGCCTGGTCGCGGACGTCGTCCAGGAGCGTGGGCTCGCTCGCGGACCGGCCGCGCGAATCGAGCTGGGCGATCGCGAAGCTGCGCGCGGCGATGGCCTGGGCCTCGAGCGCGGCGCCCTCGGCCGACCAGATCGCCAGCTCGGAGGCCACCACGCCCTCGACGTACTCCTCGAGGTCCAGCTCGCAGAAGACCTCGAGCCCGCCGGCCGCGCGCGGCCGAACGATCAGCGCGCCGCCGTAGGAGCGCTCGCCGGCGCGCAGGCGCGAGCCGGGCGCGGGCGCGAGGCGGACCTCGGCCGAGCCTTGGCTCGCGCCGCGATCCGCTGCCGAGCGCACGAGCGCGCCGCGCCGCTCGAGCACGAGCTCGCCGTGCAGGGTTCCCAGGACGTGCACCGGCGAAGCTCCGTCGAGGCCGGTGAGCCGCACGCGCACCTTCCCGCTGGCGCGGCGCACGGTAGGGCGCGCGCGCGCCGCCGCCGTCGCAGGCGCAGCCTCGGCGATGCGCGCGCCCGCCTCCGACCGTTCGGGCGCACGGGCCGGAGCCGGAGGCGGCACCGCGCAGCCGAGCGCGGCGAGCGCCGCCGCCGCGCACCGCTCGCGCGCTCCGCGCATCAGGCGAACAGGCCGGCCTGCGCCGGAGCGGAGGGCTCGACGCCGATCGCGCGGCAGCCCGCCGCCGTGATCAGCCGGCCCTGGCCGGTCTTCTGCACGAAGCCGGAGCGCAACAGGTGCGGCTCGAAGACCTCCTCGATCGTGTCCTCGGCCTCGCCGACCGCGGCGGCGATCGTCTTCAGGCCCAGCGGCTGGCCGCCGTTCGCGGCGAGCGAGCGCAGGATGCGCCGGTCCATCTCCTCGAGGCCGTTGTCGTCCACGCCCAGGCGCGCGAGCGCCTCGAGGGCGGTCGCCGGGTCGACCGCGCGCGCGCCGCTCACCTGCGCGAGGTCGCGGGCGCGGCGCAGGAACCGGTTGGCGATGCGCGGCGTGCCGCGGCTGCGCTCGGCGATCCGAACGGCCGCCTCGGGCGCGAGGGCGACCGCGAGGATCGAGGCCGAGCGCTCGAGGATCTTCACCAAGTCCTCGACCGGGTAGGGATCGAGGCGCTCGAGGTGCCCGAAGCGCCCGCGGAAGGGGGCCGAGAGCAGGCCCTCGCGGGTCGTCGCGCCGACCAGCGTGAAGACCTCGAGCTTGAGCGGCAGGACCCGCGCGTTGGGGCCCTGGTCGAGGGTCAGGTCGACCGAGAAGTCCTCCATCGCCGTGTAGAGGTACTCCTCGACCGCCACGGGCACCCGGTGCACCTCGTCGATGAAGAGCACGTCGCCGCGGCGGAGCTGGGTCAGGATGCCGACCAGGTCGCGGGCGCGCTCCAGGGCCGGCCCGGTGGTCGTGTGCAGGCTCGCGCCCAGCTCATGGGCCAGTATGCGGGCGAGGCTGGTCTTGCCCAGCCCCGGAGGCCCCGAGAGCAGGACGTGGTCGGGCGGCTCGCCGCGCCCGCGGGCGGCCTCGATGGCCACGCGCAGGTTCTCCACCGTCCGCGGCTGGCCGACGAACTCCTCGAAGCTGCGCGGCCGGAGCGCGTTCTCCAGCTCGGCGTCGGGCCGTTGCGGCCGTGCCACCCCCTCCTGGAGCCCGGATCCCGACCCGGGGGAATGGAATACGGAGCCGACTTCGTCCACGCGGCCGAGCATAGCCCCCCGTCGGGGCCATGCCGAGACGGCGAGGGACCGAACCCGCTTCGCTCTTCACCCCTCCAGGCCTCGCACGACACGGAGTCGGGACCCACCCAAATCCTGACGACCCTGCCCGCCTCGCGCAGCGTGTCGGGAATCCGGCGGGCCCTGACTCGGGATTACCCGCCGCTCGCTTTCGCACACCTGCGCGCTCCACCCGCACTCCCCGGGTGCAGCCCTGGCCCGCCGTCCGCGCCGCGACATCGCTACAAACCGTTACCGCATAACGATTTGTACAAGCATCGAGCGCGCCGCCCCGTACGGCACGACTCTTGAACACCGGCCCGTCGTCCACCCTCGGCGTGCCCACGCTGCCCGGCCCCGTGCCGTTGGGGCGTTCCGTGTGGAGGCTCACCTGCCCCAGGCCCACGTGTTCCCCAAGGCTTACGTCTTCCCCATGGCTTTGCCATGTGTTGGCCAGATGTTTGATCGTTGGCCGGGCCCTCGGGCGCACTAGACTGGGGCCCCTCCTGCGGGCCCTTCCTGCGAGATCGACCCCTCGACCCGATTCCCCAGATGCGAACCATGAAAGAACGGCTGACTCTGTGCCTGGCGGCCCTCTCCCTGGCGTTCACGGCGGCCTGCGGCGGCGGTGGAACCACCTCGGGAGGCGCCCAGGCCGAGATGGACCTGATCGAGGTGTCGAACGGCTTCGGCCTGATGGTGCCGCACCAGGTGTTCAAGCCCGATCCGCAGGGCTTCCCGACGCAACAACTGGTGGCGATCCGCAGCCAGCAGGACCTGCTCGCCAACGTGACGCTGTCGAACCCGATCCTGCCGACCACCGAGTGGCCGACGGTGATGGGGCTGCCCAACGGCGATCCGGGGAACCACTTCCTCTACGCCGAGTTCACCCAGGACATCGCCATCGACTCGGTGCTCGACCCCACGCCGTCGGGTCAGGCCAACTCGGGGCTGATCGGGCCGATCACGGTCCTGGCCTTCGATCCCTCCACGGGCCAGTCCGTGCCGGTCAAGGGCCGCGCCTTCGTGGGCGGGAAGACCTACGCCGGCACGGCGACGGGCACGCCGCCGCTCCTGCCGCTGCAGCAGTGGGTGGGCCTTGACGCCAACGGCAAGCCGATCGCGCTGGACGTGGGCGGCGCCTTCCCCGGGCTGGGCTTCCCGGGCACGCAGAGCACGGCGGGCTTCACCGGCGCGAACAAGCTGGCGAGCCCGCGCACGTTCGTGTTCGTGGTCGATTCCGACGGGGATCTCACGACGCACGAGACGTTCCCGCTCAACCGCCAGATCCGGATCCGGGCGACGACGGCGATGAAGGCGCAGAACGGGGAGTCGCTCAAGCGCTCCGTCCTGGGCAGCGCGACGGTGGGCGTGGACACGCTGGCTCCGGAGGTGGCGGTGACGCCGCCGCCCAACCCGGTGCCGGTGACGACGCCGAGCTTCGGCGACACGGACGTGGACCCGTCGACGACGATCAAGGTCGAGTTCACCGAGCCCCTGCAGCCCTTGACGTTGATGCCGCTGCCGACCGGCCAGCCGCCGGGCCTCTCGTCGGCGATCTCGATCCAGTTCGGGCCGACGACGCAGGTCACCCAGGTGCCGTTCACCGGCTTGCCGCTGAGCGTGTACGACCTCTCGGTGTGGGAGTTCACGCCGGTCTTCGCCTTCCCGGGCAACGGTCCGGCGATCCTCGGCTGCGGCACGTTCAACACGGTGACGGTGGTGGTCGTGCCGGGGCAGTTCCAGGACCTGGCGGCGAACCTGAACACCCAGCCGGCGTCGACCTTCTTCACCACCGGCGAGGGGCCGGGGCTGGTGAACGCGCCGGTGACGCCGGATGCGATCTACGCCGGCCGCTTCGGCGCGAAGCCGGGGATCTCGGTGATCGACCTGAACGGCTTCGGCCAGTCGACCGGCAACCCGACCTTCGACTTCACCTACACGAGCTTCCCCAAGGGCAACTCGAACTTCCCGAACAACCCCAACGTCAAGCTGCAGGGCACGGCGATCCGCCCGCCGCTGTTCCCCGGCACGTGCACGGTGGACGGCGGCTCGCAGGGCGCCTTCACGCTGACGCGCGACTCGTCCTTGAACACGCTCTTGCTCGCGAGCCCGCTCGTGACCTCGGTCGGCGACATGGCGATCGGCCACAGCCTCGACCTCGTGTTCAACAACGGCAAGGACACGACCGGTTGCCAGAGCGGCGGCGGGAACATCTGCGCGATCACGGGCAAGAAGAACGTGCAGGTCTCGTTCGCGAGCACCGGCCCCAACCCCGATCCGGTGCCGGGCAACCTGCCCAACCAGCCGGTGGTCGGCTTGATCAACCAGGTGCCCGGCGGAGCCAACCCGGTCTCCTGGTCGCCGCACCCCAACCCCCCGCCGCTGGTCTTTCCGCCGCTGTGCATCCAGCCCTTCATCGGCGGCCAGGAGCCGACCGCGTTCCACACGATCGCCCCGCCGCCGCCGGTCAGCACGGGGCTCGGGCTCTCGAACCTGCTCAACCCCGGCGACCCCTTCGGAAAGCCGCTGCAGGGGATCCCACCCAGCGGGCTCCTGGTCCAGTTCCAGAACACCTTCTTCGAGGGCCCGGACATCCCGAGCAAGCCGCTCGCGGCCTGCCTCGAGCACATGCATCGCCAGCAGATCGGGCACTTCCTCTACGTGGTCGACCGCTCGCGGCACGAGATCGTGGTCCTCAACTCGAACCGCTTCCAGGTGCTCGATCGCATCCCCATGAGCGATCCGACCGACCTGGCGATGGGGCCGAACCTCGACTTCCTGGCGGTGACCAACCAGAACTCGGACACGGTCAGCTTCATCGACATCGATCCCCAGTCCTCGACCTTCCACCAGGTGGTCAAGAACACGCCCGTCGGGCGCGGCCCGCGCGGCATCGCCTGGGATCCGGGCAACGAGGACATCCTGGTCTGCAACGAGCTGGACAGCACCGTTTCGGTGATCTCGGCCTTCTCGCTGGCGGTGCGCAAGACGGCCAAGAGCCACCTGAACCAGCCGTTCGACGTCGCGATCACCCAGCGCCAGTTCGGCTTCGGCTTCCTGCGCAACGTCTACTTCGGCTGGATCCTCAACCGCAACGGCGACCTGACGCTCTTCGAGTCGGGCCCCAACGGCATCAACGGCTGGGGCTTCGACGACACCATCGGCGTCGCCCCGTTCGAGTTCGACAAGCCGAAGAAGATCGCCGTTGACTTCTACAAGCTCGGCGGCGGCGTGTGGATCGTCCACGAGAGCCCGCTGGACCCCAGCGGCACGCCGACCGGCATCAAGGGCGGAGCGGTGACCAACGTCGTGGTCGACAGCGCGGTCTTCGGCATCATTCCGCTGACCGGCCTCGGCTTCGTCATCAACCCGCAGTTCCGCGAGATGACGCTCAAGGTCGAGGTCTCGATCGGGCCGGACCAGCTCACCGGCATCCCGGTCGACCTCGCCTTCGACAACATGCGCAACACCGGTGCGCTGTCGAACTTCCTCCCGACCCAGGGCGCAGGCTTGCCGCTCCAGCTCAACGGCAAGTCCTACGTCCGCGCGCTGGGCGCCCTGGTGCGCGGCGCGAACCAGCCGCGCTTCATGTTCCTGGCGATCCCCAACTCGACCAGTGCCGGCGCCGGCGCGGTCGACGTGATCAACATCCTCTCCGGCAACCTGCGCTACGACACGGACCCCTACCTGCCCGGCATCCAGTCGATCCCGGTGCCGGGCGTCGGCGTCCTCTGCGACTACTGGCGCCAGTAACCGCGCCAAGAACGACGGCACCACGCTCGGGCGGGAAGCGGGCCGCGAGGCTTCGCTTCCCGCCCGCCGCTTTCGTAGCCTGCGACCCCAGCCGTGCCCGACCCCGCCCAGGTGCGCTCGATGTTCTCCCGCATCGCGGGGCGCTATGACTTGCTCAACCGGCTCCTCTCGCTCGGCACCGACCGCCGTTGGCGCGCGCTGGTGGTGGAGAGCTCCGGTCCGCTCGAGGGGAGGCTGGTGGTGGACGCCTGCTGCGGCACCGGCGATCTGGCCCTCGACTACGCCCGCGCCGGGGCGCGCGTGGTGGGGGTCGACTTCACGATTGCGATGCTGCGCCGCGCGGGGCCGAAGGTGGCGCGCGCGCGCGGCGTCCGCGCGTTGCTCGTGGGCGGCGATGCGCAGCGCCTGCCGCTGAGGAGCCGCTGCGCCGACCTCGCCAGCGTCGCCTTCGGGATCCGCAACCTCGCCGACCCGGAGGCGGGCCTGGCGGAGATGGCGCGCGTGCTCAAGCCGGGAGGGCGCGTGCTCGTGCTCGAGTTCGCCCCGCCGCCGCGCGGCGCGTTCGGCGCGCTCTACGGCCTGTACTTCCGCCGCGTCCTGCCGCACGTCGGCCGTTGGATCTCCGGCGACCCGGACGCCTACAGCTACCTGCCGCGCACGGTGCTCGCATGGCCCGAGCCCGCCGAGTTCCAGCGCCGCATGGAGGCCGCGGGCCTGGTGGATTGCGGCTGGCGCGCGCTCTCGCGCGGGATCGCGTGCCTGCAGTGGGGTCGCGTGCCCGCCGACGAAACTAGCGGGGAAACTCGGGAGGGGGCGCGTCCGTGAGGGCCCCGGCGATGGCGCGCGCGCCGGCGCGTGGGCTGGAACTCGAACGCGCCGGGCACGCAGGCGAGGCTCCCCTCTCGCTCCAGAGCCTCAGCCTGAGCTACCTCGC
>DATKBQ010000150.1:0-2584 GCA_035546375.1 Planctomycetota bacterium
GATCCTTGCCCGCGAGGGCGGTCAACGCGGCTACGAGGCGTCGGCCCTCCGGCTCCTCGGCGAGATTGCCTCGCGTCGCGACTCTCCCGAGGTCGGGACGGCCGAGGACTACTTTCGTCAGGCATTCGCGTTGGCCGAGGAGCTCGGCATGCGCCCCCTGGTCGCCCATTGCCACGCGGGTTTCGCCAAGCTGTACCGGCGCACCGGCAAGCAGGAACAGGCCCGCAACCACCTCGCCACCGCGACGACGATGTACCGCGAGATGGACATGCTCTTCTGGCTGGAGAGAACGGAGGCGATCATGGGTGCGCTTCCGTGAGGAACTGCCGTGGCGTCATGACCCAGAGCGGCAGCCGGGAGCGCCGATCCATCCAGCGCCCGAAGTCCGCCACGTCGCCCGTCACGAAGTGGGTGGCGTGGGCGACGATCGCCGCGGCGAGGAGTGGCCGATCCTTGGAAGACAGCTCCGGAGGTGTCAGCCGCTCGACGTCGGCCGGCGCCGGCTCTGTGACGACTCGAACCGCGGTCAGGCTCCGCCGCAGGGCGTGCAGCGCCGCGGGTCGCTTCGCCTCGAGATTGCGTTCCGCCTCGACGATTGCAAGGGGCGAGGTCAGGAGCGTGACGCGGCCGGCCGCTCCCAGCTCGAGCAGGAGTGCCGACAGGCCGTCCGGGCTGTATGCGGCGGTGAAGAGGATGTTGGCGTCGAGGAAGACGCGGAGGTCAGCCACGAGCGCGACGGCGCCGCGCGCCCGGCTTCAAGCCCCAGCGCCGGCGGAGCGCCGCCCGCTCACGCGGGTTGGCGCGATCCGCCCCGACCAGGCGCTCGATGTCCTCGTCGGCATAGATGGAGACTGGTGTCACCGCAGCGGGATCCAGGACGATCTTCCCGGCCTCCTCCCGCAGCAGCAGGACCGAGCCGGGGGCGAGCCGCAGGCGATCGCGCACGGGTTTGGGCAAGGTGATCTGACCCCTCGGAGAGACGATCAGGGGCGTCGGCGGTCCGGGCGTGCGAGAAGGCATCAATCCACCTCGACGATCAGATTAGCAGAATTTCCGCAATTCCGAGGCGAGGACCGGAGGTTGCGCCGGCGGCTCCGCGGGCCGGCTCCTGGAGCTTGACCGGAACGGCCGACTCGACTATCATCCGTCAATCCGGATTGACGGATAACGACAAAAGGTCTACGCAACGTCCCGCGATGCCCGCCAAGCTGGAGATCCTCGACCAAGCCGCCACCCTGTCGGACGCGACTCGCTGTCGCATCCTGCTGGCGGTGGAGCAGCACGAGCTCCAGGTCACCGAGCTGTGCGCCGTGCTGCAGCTCCCGCAGTCGACGGTGAGCCGGCATCTGAAGCAGCTCCGCGATCAGGGCTGGATCGATTCGCGCGCGGAGGGGACGAGCCGCTTCTACCGGGGCCGTGTCACCGAGCTCGAGCCGGCGGCGCGCCGGCTGTGGGCGCTAGTGCGCGAGAGCGTGGCGGGCTCGCCGGCGGCGGCCTCCGATCGCCGCCGCCTCGACGAGTCGCTGCGCCAGCGCCGCGCGCGCTCAGAGGCGTTCTTCGCGAGCGCCGCGGGGCGGTGGGATGCCCTGCGCGACGAGCTGTTCGGCCGTCAGGTCGAGCTCGCGGCGCTGCCGGCGTTCCTCGACCCCTCGGCGGTGGTGGGCGATCTCGGCTGCGGCACCGGACGCTGGAGCGAGCGGCTCGCACCGTTTGCCGCCCGCATCGTCGCCGTGGACGGCTCGCCCGCGATGCTCGAGGCGGCGCGCGCGCGTCTCGAGCGCTTCGCCAACGTCGAGGTGCGCCAAGGCGAGCTCGAGCGGCTGCCGATCGACGACGGCGAGCTCGACGTCGCGGCGATGGTGCTCGCGCTCCATCACGTGGCCGACCCGCGCGCTGCCCTGCGCGAGGCGGCGCGCACACTCAAGGACGGCGGCCGCGTGCTGATCGTGGACATGCAGCCCCACGATCGCGAGGAGTACCAGCGGGAGATGGGGCACGTCTGGCTGGGGTTCGCGCCCGACGTGCTGGAGTCGCTGACCACCGCGGCCGGGCTCGAGGCCTTCGACTACGTCGGCCTCCCGGCCGATCTCGAGGCCCGCGGACCCAGCCTGTTCGTCGCGCGCGCCCGCCGGGCGCGCATTGCCGAAGTCGCGCGGCTAGGCGCGGCCTCCGCGTCTGCGCTCCCGAGAGCCGAGCCTCCCGCAGTTCCCGATCACCGCCCCGCCGAGCGGGGACCGAGCCCCCGTGGCCGCGACCGCGCCCAACGGCCGCAGACCACTCGATCCAAACGTCGCAAAGGAGACGCCGTCCGATGAGCACCACCACCACCATCGCCCCCTCCCGTTCGGAGACCCTGACCTACAGGGTCGCCGATCTGTCGCTCGCCGAGCAGGGCCGCAACGAGATCCGGCTCGCCGAGCGCGAGATGCCCGGCCTCATGGCACTGCGTCGCCGCTACGCCGGCGTGCGCCCGCTCGCCGGCGCGCGCGTCAGCGGCAGCTTGCACATGACGGTCCAGACCGCGGTGCTGATCGAGACCCTGGTCGACCTCGGCGCCGACGTGCGCTGGGCGTCGTGCAACATC
>DATKBQ010000151.1:0-16609 GCA_035546375.1 Planctomycetota bacterium
GGTCGAGCGCAAGGGCGAGACCTGGGGCGTCGCCGACAAGGGCGGCTACCCGGTCGACGTGGGCAAGGTGAAGGAGCTGGTGGTCGCCGTATCCGAGTTCCGGATCGTCGACGAGAAGACCCGCAACCCCGAGCTCTACTCGAAGCTCGGCGTCGAGGAAGTCACGGCTCCGGAGGCGACCTCCAACCAAGTGACGCTGAAGGACCGCGACGGCCAGGTCCTGGCCGACGTCCTGATCGGCAACGCGCGCACCGGCCGCGGCGCGGGCGGCCAGTCGACGCTCTACGTGCGCCGCAAGGGCTGGGAGATGGCGCACGAGGTCACCGGCCGGATCCACGTCGACGGCGAGGTGTCGAACTGGCTCGACAAGCAGATCGCCAAGATCGAGCGCAAGCGCGTGCGCCAAGTGGTGACGATCCACCCCGACGGCGAGCAGCTCGCCGTCTCGCGCGAGACGCCCGAGCAGGAGAACTTCCAGGTCCAGGACATGCCGGAGGGGGGTGAGCTCCAGTATCCCGGCGTCGCCAACGTCGTCGGGGGCGCGCTGGAGTGGCTGAACCTCGAGGACGTCAAGCCCGCCTCCGAGGTCGACTTCGAGGGCCAGCCGGTGACGACCAGCGAGTTCACGACCTTCGACGGGCTCGTGGTCAGCGCGCACACGGCCGAGATCGACGAGAAGGTCTGGATGAAGCTCTCGGCGCGCTTCGACGAGTCGCTGCGCCAGGCGCCGCCCGAGGTTCCGCTGCCGCCCGCCCTCGAGCCCCCCGAGGGCGAGGAAGCGGCGGTCGAAGGCGAAGAGGGCGCACCCAAGCCCGAGACCCAAGCGATCGGCAAGAAGCCCGAGGAGGTGCGCGAGGAGGCGCAGAAGCTCGAGGACAAGCTCTCGAGCTGGGCCTACGTGGTGCCGGGATACACGGCTTCCTACTTCCGCAAGCGCGTCGAGGACATGCTGAAGCAGCCGGAGCCCGAGCTGCCGGCCGAAGACGGCGAAGCGGAACCGGCGGAGATCGACGGCAGTGAGCCCTCCCCGCCGGAGGATGCGCAGCCGGAGCCCGAGGAACCGGAGCCCGTGCCCGAGCCGCCCCCGGAGCCGCCCGTGGAGACTCCGCCCGCCGAACCTCCCCCGGTGACGCCGCCGCAGACGCCCGAGGAGCAGCCGCCGCAATACGGCGCTCGCTGAGCGCGGCCCCGCTCGAAGCCGCGCTCACGCGACCTCGTCGCGATCCCGCTCCTCCGGCGCCCTCCCCGCCGCGAGGATCGAGCGCGCATTCGCGATCTCCTCTTCCGTACCGGCCAGAGCGACGACGTCGCCCACCCGCAGGCGCTCTTCGCCTTCCGGTTCCACCATGCCCTGCGCACCGCGGCTGATGCATACGACCTTCGCGCCGCTGCGGCTGTGCAGGTCCAGCTCGTCCAGCGAGCGACCCACGGCCCGGTCCGTTCCTTCGACACGGACCGGCGTCAGGTCTCCCAGCCCGGGCAGGAGGATCTCGACCTCGTCCAGCGCCGGCATCTCCGAACGCCGGCTCTGGCGCGAGAGCACCTCGATGATGACCTGCGCTCCGGCGCGCACGTGCCCCTCGAGGTTGGTCACGCTGCGCCACAGCGCGAAGCCGAACAGAGCCAGCACCAGCGCGAGCAAGAGGATCGGCGGAAGGCCGGGCAAGAACGGCTGGGTCAACGCCAGCGCGGGCATGCCGACCAGGACGAGGAGAGCGAGCTGCAGTCCGGCTACGAGCGCCTTGCGCGGCGCGGCGGCCAGGTCGAGCTGGCCTTCGTGGACGCCAGGGAACGCCTCCAAGGCCAGCAGGACGGCCAGGCGGCGGGCGGCGCGGGCGATGCCCAGGACGAAGGGCAGGCAAGCCAGTGCGGCCGCGGCCAGCACCAAGCTCCGCAGGGCGGTGCGCTCCAACCCGAGGCGGCGCCCGAACAGATCCTCGATCGCCGGCAGGTTCACGGACACCGCGATCAGGACCGCGACCAGGAGCGCGGTGTCCAAGAGCATCAGGGCGGCCACGCGGGCCGCGCCGGCGCGGCCCCCCGCGCGGGTCTGGCGCAACCGCTCCATCCACGTCCCGTAGAGCGTCTCGTACGTCTGCAGCGCCGGCGGCAGACGCCGGTCGATGAACAGCGCCACCGGTCCCGAGGCGCGCACGAGGTAAGGCGACGCGAAGGCGCTCAAGGCCGAGACGGCGACGGCGATCGGGAACAGCCGCTCCCCGGTCGGCCCGAACGACAGGCCGATCGCCGCCAGGATGAAGGAGAACTCCCCGATCTGCGCCACGCTCATCCCGGCGCGGATCCCCAGCGGCGCCCCCCTGCCGGTCGCGATCGCCCCCAGGGTCACGCCGATCGTCTTCCCGATCACGATCAGTGCCAGGAACATGACCACCAAGGGCAGGTCCGCCGCGATCCGGACCGGATCGACGAGCATCCCGATCGACACGAAGAAGATCGCCGCGAAGAGATCGCGCAGCGGCCTCACGAGCAGCTCCAGCATGCGCTGCTGCCCGGACTCGGAGGCCAGCGTGCCGGCGATGAACGCTCCCAAGGCGACGGAGTAGCCGAGGCTGCGCGCGAGCAGGGCGAAGGCGAAGGCCAGCCCGACGGTCGCCACGAGCGTCGTCTCGCGCGAGGCCGAGGCGGCGACGAAGCTCAGGAAGCGCGGCACGACCAGGAGCCCGAAGACCACCATCACCGCCAGGAACAAGAGCAGCCTGAGCAACGCGCCGCCGAGCTCGAGGGGGGTCGGATCGGTGCCGGCGGCGAGGGCGGTCACCACCGCGATCAGCACGACCGCGACCAGGTCCTCGAAGATCGTGATCCCGTACACGAGATCCACCAGCCGCCGCTCGCGTGGCCGCACGCCGAACGTCTTGGCCACGATCATCGTGCTCGAGACGCAGAGGATGCCACCCGCAAGGACGCTCTCGCGCACCCCCCACCCGAGCAGCCTGGCGGCCATGAAGCCCATCCAGAACATCAGCCCGACTTCTATGATCACGATCACCACGGACGTGGCGCCGAGGCGCAGGAGGCGGCCCACGCTGAACTCGAGCCCGATCGAGAACATGAGCAGGATCACGCCCAGCTCGGAGAGCGTCTGCACGGTCTGCACGTCGGCCACCAAAGGGATGGGCACGTGCGGTCCGATGATCACGCCCGCCAGGAGGTAGCCGAGCACGACCGGTTGGCGCAGGCGCTGGAACACGACCGTGGTCAGCGCGGCCACGCACAGGACGAGCGCCAGGTCGCGCAGGAAGCCTTCCGAGCCGATCACCGGTTTCCGCGCCCTCCGCCGCGCTCCTTTGGCGAGCGTCCGCCAGGGTTGCCGGCGCGCTCCTGCTTGAAGACCAGGAGGTGGTTGAAGCCGCGCAGGAAGAAGTTCCCCTCGGCGGCGGCGCGGTGGAAGGCGGGCCGCTCCAGCTTGCGGTTGCCGCGCACGACGGCGACGTGGTCCACCGGCCTGAAGCGGCGCTCGAGCAGAGCGTAGAGCTTCGCGCCGATCCCGACGAAGCCCTGCTTCTTGCGGAAGGTGTCGCCCACGTACACGGCAAGGTAGCGGCGGTCGCGCAGCACCCGAGCCGCCTCGGCGAAGACCTCGTCGATCGCCTCGAAGTACTCCGGCGAGGCCGCGTCGAGCCGCCCGATGCAGCCGCGCTCATCGGAGTACTCCAGATGCGTGGAATAGGGCGGATCCATGAAGACGAAGTCGGCCTTGGCCTCCTCCAGGGGCAGCGAGCGCGCGTCGGCGCGGAAGACGTCCGGGCGCGCCGGCTGGAGGTCGTAGCCGAGCGCTCGCCGCCCGAGCTGGCGCGCCACGTCCAGGGTAGTCCCGCCGCCGGCGAAGGGATCCACGACGAGGTCGCCCTCGCGCGTGTAGCGCTGGAGCAGGTTCCAGACCACGTAGGATGGCGTGGCCCCGCGGAAGCGCGGATCGCCCTGCGGCTCCCCCTCGTACTGCTGCGAGGGGTAGTACCAGAGCGTCGTCGTCTGCAGCTCGAGCGCGGGCTTCCTCGGCATCGCCCTCCTTGTACGCCAGCGCCGCCCCGCGCGCCCACTCCCGCCGTGCCCGCCCGCGAGCTCAGGATCCCGGTCGAAGGGCACTCGACCTCGGCGGTTTCGGCGCTCCTGCAGGAGCCTTCCCGGACGGGGCGCGGGAGCGCGATCCTGCTCGCCCACGGCGCCGGCGCCGACATGGACTCGGGGTTCCTGGCTGCGATCGCCCGAGGCCTGTCCGAGCGCGGCTTCCCGGTGCTGCGCTTCCGCTATCCCTACATGGAAGCGCACGCCCGCGGCGGCGCCCGCAGGCCGCCCGACCCGCCGGCGGTGCTCGAGAGCGTGCACTCGGCGGCCCTCGCCGAGCTGCGCCGCCGCACACCGGGCCTGCGCGCGATCCTGTGCGGCAAGTCCCTCGGCGGGCGGATCGGGACGCACCTGGCGGCCAAGGGCGAGGACGCCGCGGGGCTGGTTCTCCTGGGCTATCCGCTGCACCCCGCCGGCCGGCCGGGGAAGGAGCGAAGCGAGCACTTCCCGGCGATCGTCCAGCCGGCGCTGTTTCTCCAGGGCAACCGCGACGCCTTGTGCGACCTCGACCGGCTGCGCGCGGCGCTCGCCCGCTACGGCGGCCGGGCCACGCTCGCTGTCGTCGAGGGAGCCGACCACTCCTTCGCGGTGCCCGCCCGCTCGGGACGCGGCCCCGAGGAGGTCCGCGAGGAGCTGCTCGGCTGGATCGATCGCTGGGAGCACGCGACCTGGCCGGAGGGCGGCGAATAGGGCTCCGGGATCGCGGCTGAAGCCCTGGGCGGGGCTTGCTGCCCGCCGGCGAGGTCCTACATCGCCCCGGGATCCGGCGCGAACGCCCCCGCCGCCGCCGGGGGCGCAGCCGTAGCCGTCGGGGCCGCGCAGGACGGCTTGCTCTTCTGGCAAGTCGACCAGGACTTGCGGAAGGAAGCCTCCCGTGCCCCCGAGCCTCCGTCATGAGCGGCCGAGGAGGGCGGTCGCGCCGGCTCGCTTCTCCGGGCCTGGGGCCAGGCGGCGGGGCTCTCCCAGCGCGCCGGAACGACCTGAAGGCCCCCCCGATCGTCGTCCTGGGGCTCCGGAATGGCCTCCGGCAGGGCCCGCGGCTGGGTCGCGGCCCGCACGGCCTCCTCCCCGTTCAGGTAGCAGCGCACGCTCGCGCCGACGGCGACGACGAGGGCGACCACCAGGAGCAGGAGCTTGCGGATCGACACGGCTGGGGGGGGGGGAGCGCGGGCGTGGCAGGCGCGCAGGGGTGTCTAGTCCCGCCGCTGCCCCCGACTACGCCTCTGTGCGACGAGACGCTCGATCCCTTCGGCTATTCCGCCTAGCCGGCGCCCTGCGGCGGTTCTGCGGGACTTCGCGATAGGACTCCTTCGGGGAAGGGGCATTCCGGGCCTGCCTAACCCCGATAGAACCCGACGCGATAGCCGCCGCCGGCCTAGCGGTTCAACCACGCCTCCCACGCCTCGAACGCATACTCCCGCCCCAGGAAGTCGCGCACCAGCTCCGCCGCGTCCTTCGACCCTCCCGGCTCCAGCACCGCCCGCCGGTAGCGCGCCGCCAGCTCCGGGTCCATCAGGCCGCCCTCGAAGCGGCTGAAGAGGTCCTTGGCGATCACGAGCGACCACATGTAGGTGTAGTAGATCGCCGAGTAGCCGTGCAGGTGGCCGAACGACGCCTGGAAGTGCGTTCCGGGCTCGTGCGGGAACGGCGTCAGCTTGCGCTTCAGCTCCGCGAGCCTCCCATCGAGGTCGAGCGCCGCCGGATCCTCGTCGTAGTAGGAGATCGAGAGCGACGCGTAGAACATCTGCACCGCGATCTGCAGGCCCTTGCCGTATTCCTCGGCCGCGCGCATGCGCGCCAGGATCTCGGCCGGCAGCGGCTCGCCGGTCCGGAAGTGGCGCGCGAAGCGCCCGAGCACGCCGGAGTCCCAGGCCCACTCCTCGAACATCTGGCTCGGCGCCTCGACGAAGTCCCACTCGGTGCTGATCCCCGAGAACCACAGGTACCGCTGCCGGCCCGCGAAGAGGTGGTGCAGGAGGTGGCCGAACTCGTGGAAGAAGGTCGTGACGTCGCGGTGCTGGAGCAACGCCGGGTCGTCGGCGCTCGGGCTCGGGAAGTTGCACACCAGCGCCGCCTCGGGCAGGCACTCGCCCTCGATCCCGGTGCGCAGGTGGAACATCGCCGCGTGCTTGTACTTGTCCGGCCGCGGGTGCATGTCGAGGTAGAAGCGCGCGATGCGCCCTTCCCGGCGCGCATCGAAGACCTCGTGGCACTCCACGGTCGGATGCCAGACCTCGGCCTCCACGCGGCGGAACTCGACGCCGTAGAGCGCGGCGCTGGTCGCGAGCACGCCGTCGCGCACGCTGGCATAGGGGAAGTACGGCCGCACCGACTGGGACTCGAAACCGAAGCGGCTCGCGCGCACGCGCTCGACGAGGTAAGAGCGCTCCCAGTCGTGCACGCGCTCGGCCTCGGGCTCCAGCTCGCGCTTGGCCTCGAGCAGCTCGCGGTACTCCTGCTCCATGCGCGGCCGGGCACGCTCGGCGACGCGCTCGATGAACTCGCGCGCGGCGCCGGCGGTCTTGACCATCTTGTCCTCGGTGACGTAGTCGGCCCAGCTCGGGTAGCCGAGCAGCGTCGCGAGCTCGTGGCGCGTCTCGATCAGCCGTTTCAACACATCGAGGTTCTGGGGCACAGCCCGGTTGGCGTGCTCCACGTACAGCCGTCGCCGCAGATCTCCGCGCCGGGCGTAGGTCATGAACGGCTGGTAGTCCGGCATGTCGGTGGTGATCGTGACCGCGCCGTGCTCGTCCTCGGGATGGCTCGCGACGTAGTCCGCCGGCAGCCCCTCCAGCGCCGCGCGGCCCTCGGGGATCGTGATCGAGCGCGTGTCGCGCGCGATGTTCTGGTCGAACTCCTGGCCGATCTTGACCAGCTCCTCGTTCAGCTCGCGGATGCGAACGCGCGTGGGCTCGTCGCGGTCCACGCCGCTGCGGCGGTAGTCGCGCAGGACGTGCTCGAGGAGCCGCGCCTCGGTGGGCCCCGGCGCGGAGGCCGGATCGAGCCGTGCGAGGCGCTCGAAGACGCGCCGGTCCAGCGAGAGCTCGGTGTCGAAGGAGGCGACGCGCTGCTCCGCCTGCCGCGCGGCCTCGCGCACGGCCGCATCGGGGTGCACCTGGCTGAAGAGCCCGATCGGCCCGCGCAGCCGGTCGAGGGGACGGCGGATCCGGTCGAAGGCGAGCAGGATTTCGCCAAAGCTTGCGGCGGCGGGCAGGGCGAGGAAGCGATCGAGGGTCTCGCGAGCATCAGCCAGGCGCGCTGAAGCGGAGGTTTCGAGCCGCTCGACCTGGAGGTGCTCCTCGATCATGGGGCGGAGACTGTAGGAGCGCGGGAGGGTGGCGGCAAGGTGAGGGGAGGAGGAGAGGAAGAGGAAGAGGAAGAGGGAGAAGCCGGAACAGAGCGGGAGCTCCGCGTCCGGTTCGGCCGAAGACGGCCGAACCTACCGCGGAGTTAAAGGAAGAGCTTCGCGCCCGGAGGTGATCGTGACGCCTGAAAGAGCACGAGGTCTCGAGAGGGGTTCATGGCGGACGAGTCGATCCTGAAGTGTGGCTCGAATGGTTCCCCCCGGCGACTCGGTACGGCGCCACCAGCGAGCCTTGCATCACGCCGTCTAGATCCTTCGCCCTTCTGCGAGCGCGATCGCATACCCGAAGCTCGCGTCAACGCGCTTCGACCAGGTTTCGAGCTCGGCGAGGCCGCGATCGAGATCCCCCGCGCTCACGCGGCGCAAGATCGCCTCCCGCGCCCCCTCGAGAATGCCGCGCAGGTTCTCGACCAGCGTGCCGAAGCGCTCCTCCCCCGCACACCCCCCGAACGGCACCCACGTCATGCGCACCGGCCTCGCCCCAGCCGCATGCAGCAGCGCCGGCAGCTTCCGCCCGATCAGCGCGTCGTTCCCCGCGTCCGCGTAGCTCTTCCAGTACGCCTCCCACACCTTCATCACCGCCGCGGGCTCGGGCCACAGGCGCAAGAGGTCGTGGTCGTCGTCCGAGACGACGATCCGTCCGCCGGGTCGGACTGCGCGCACCATGGCGCGCACGACCGCCAGCGGATCCCCGACGTGCTCGAGGAGGAAGCGCGCGTGGGCGAGGTCGAAGCTCCCCCACTCCTCCGCGCGCAACGGCAGGTCGAACGCCTCGCCCTGGCGCAGCTCCACGAGCCCTGCCTCTCCGTCCCGCTCGGCCCGCGCTCGCGCCTCCTCGATCTGCCTCGGGTCGCGCTCGACGCCGATCACGCTGCCGCCGGGCCGCACGCGCCTCGCGATCGCGCGCGCGAGGATCCCCGTGCCCGTCCCCACGTCGAGCACTCGCTCGCCCGCGCGCAGATCCAGCTCGCGCAGGACACCCCCGTTCAAGAGCTCGTTCATCAGCGCGAGCCGCGCCTGCTCCCGCGCGTCGCTGCCGTGGACGTAGTGCGAGCGCGCCGCCACCGAGCTCAGTCCCTGCCGCGGCGCGCGTGGCTGCGCGCGTAGTCGATCAGGCGCTGGAACTGGGCGTGGAAGTCGTGGGTGCCGCCGCCGATCGGCGACTTGAAGAAGCTCGCGGTGTGCTCCATCACGCCGGACTCGCCCGATTCCGCGGCCAGGTCGGTCAGGCGCGCGAGGTCGAGGACCAGCGGCGCGGCCAGGGCCGAGTCGCTGCCGGTCCAGGTGAACTGCAGGCTCATGCGCGCGCCGAGGAAGCCCTCGAAGTGGACGAAGTCCCAGGCCGTCTTCCAATCGCGCAGCGACGGCACGTAGTCGATCCCGACCTGGGTGTGCGTGTCGGGCGTGCCGAGGATCGAGCGCAGCGCGTCGTTCTTGCTCCTGAGCTTGCTCTCGCGGTGCAGCGGGTCGGAGAGCACCTCGCCGTCGCGGTTCCCGAGCATGTTGTAGCCCTGCCAGGCGAGCACGTGCAGGTTGCGGGCCACGAAGAGCGGGGCGAGCACGGTCTTGACCAGCGTCTCGCCGGTCTTGCCGTCGTTGCCGCAGTGCGGCACGCGCATTCGCTGCGCCAGCTCGCGCAGCGCCGGCACCGAGGCGCCGGGGCTCGGCGCGAAGTTGACGTAGGGGTGCCCCCCGCCGATCGCCGCATAGGCGTAGATCAGCGACGCCGGCTGCGAGCGGCCCAGCTCCAGCGCCTGCTCGAAGGCCTCGAGCGAGTGCCACTCCGGCTGCGGCTCGCGGTAGGCCTCGGTGCTCGCCAGGTTGACCACCACCACGCGCCCGAGGCGTTCCTCGCGCGCGAACGCGGCGAAGTCCTCACGCACGCGCGCGACCTGCTCGCGCGGAGGGAGCGCGCCGAGGCGCGCCGACTCCGTGTCCAGGTCCGCCACGCCGACCTCGGCGCCGTCGAGGACGCCGGGCCGGATGCGCGCCTCGAAGGCCGCGGCCTCCGCCGCCGTAGCGTCGACGAGCTGCGCGCCGAGCACGCCGTGGCGCACCAGCTCGCCCGCCGACTGGGTCAGCGGCCGGCGGCAGACGTCGTGTCCCCCCAGCTCCAGGCCCTCGAAGGCGACCAGCGGGAGTTGCGCCAGCGGCGGGCGCGCCGTCACCACGCCCACGGGATCGATCAGTCCCCGGCGCAAGCCCGCGAGGCCGTAGGCGGCGCAGGTCGCCACCGACCCGCGCGCGCCGACGATCCAGGCGCCGACGCGCCGCTCGAGCGAGGCTTCGCTCGGCGGCTTGGCCTGGGAGGCGCGCGGGTGAGGCGAACCCATGGGCTCAGCGTCCGCCGGCGGCGGCGGCGCGCGCGCGCCGAGCCTCGACCCAGCCGGCGACGACCGCGTCGTGCCGGCGCGGCCACCAGCGGCCGGCCAGCGTGCCGCGTTCCTCGTCGTCGGGCCGCGGCACGCCCGCGGCGGGTGCGGGATCGGAGGGTGACGCCGCCCCTGCGGCCGTACCCGTTCCCGGGCTCGCGCCCTCCGCCGAGGTCGCGGCGCCGCTCTCACCGCCTCCGCGTGCGCCAGGGCTCGCGTCGCCGAGGGGAGGCGCCTTGGAATCCGCCCGCGCGATGGGCTCCGGCGTCTGCGGATCCAGCGGCCTAGGCTCGCTCTCCCGCGACCGCTCGCTTCCGCGGAGCGGGTCCGAAGTCGGCTCCGCCCAGGGCACGCGCACGGGCGCGGCTCCCCGGGGCTCCGGAACCTCGCGCCCGCCTTCCAAGGCAGGCGCAGGGGACACGAGCTCCGCCAGCGCCCCATCGCGTGTGTCTTCGCCCCGTGCCGGCTCCCGGGCGGCGATCAGCCCCCCGAGCGGAGGCCCGGCGGGAGGCCGGAGAACCTGGGAGGCAGGCGAGCGCTCGAGCGACAGCGCCAGCACGGCGCCCGCGATCAAGGGAGCGGCCGCGAAGAGCGGCGAGGGCGGTGCGATGGCCTTCGCGGCTCGCCCGCTCGGAACGGCGCGTGCCGCGCGCTCGACCAGCAGAGCGGCGAGGGATCCGGGCTCGGCGCCGGCCTCGACCTCCAGGGCGGTCGCCAGCGCGCCGTCGAGGCCGAGCTTGCGGTCGACGGCCCGGGCGACGTCGCGCTCGCTGCGGCGGTGCTCGAACCACCAAGTCGCGCCGCACAACCCTCCGGCGAGCGCCGCGGCGGCGAGAAGCGGCGGCGCGAGCGGCGCCGCGCCCGAGAGCGCGCCGGCGGCGATCTGGATCCCGGCCGCCGCGGCGGCCAGCATCAGGCACTCCGCGGCCCGCGCGAGCCTCCAGCGCCGGCGCGCGGCGCGCACCGCAGCGCGGATCGGCAGGCGGTCGCTCGAGGGGACGATCGCGCTCACCGCCGCTCGCCGTCCTGGGGACGCGCCGGCGCAGGCGCGACCTCGGGCAGGCGCTCCGCGATCTCCGCGGGGAGCCGCTCGATGCGCTCGCGGGAGAAGAACAGCTCGACCGCCGAGCCGCGCTCCGGCAAGAGCCACGGGTTCGCCATCCAGATCGTCTGGTCCATGCACTCCGGCAGGGCGGCGGTCGCGAGCGTGAGGCCCTCGCTGAAGAAGGCGATGTTGATCAGGTTCTGGTACATGTCGCCGCCGAAGACCTCCTCGCCGCTCTCCGGCCGGCCCCTCGGCACCATGCGCGAGCCGAGGTAGACCCAGCGGTGGCGGCGCATGCTCTGGCCGCTGGCCAGGTTCCGCAAGAGGTCCTCGACCCGGTAGAAGTAGCTCTCGCCGCCCTGCTTCCACCCTGCATAGAGGTGGAAGCCGTCGCCCTCGGGCAGCTTCACGTCATAGGGGCTGATGCCCTGGCGAAGGTCCTCGTCGTCGATCGGCGGGTCCTTCGGCGTCCAGCGGGCGTTCGCGCCGGGCTCGACTCCGAGCGCGAGCAGCGCCGTGTTGAGCACGCTCGGCCGCACGCCGGTCACGAACAGCGCCTCGTGGGCGGCGCCTGCCGGACCGACCAAGAGGTACTCGAGCAGGTCCTCGCGCACGAGGACCTCGACCTGGATCGAGCACGACCCGCGCGCGAGGTCGATGCGAATGCCGTGGCCGGCGAGGGTCTCCACCAGCCGGGTCTCCTCGGGCGAAACCGGTCCCTGACGGCCGTCTTGGGCCGGAGCGCCGGCCCCCGGGGATTGTGCGGCGGCGATCAGGCAGGCGAGGAAGATGGCGCGGGGCATGGAGGCCGTGGGATCGGCGCGAGCCGGAGAGCTTAGCCCAGCATCGCCTCCAACTGGAGGCCGCCGCGGACCGGAGACGGCCCGTTCACGATCCCGGTGCCCCGGCGGCGGGCGACGCGCGCTCGAGCGGGCTGCCGGAACGCGGAGAACCGCGGGCGGTTCAGCTCCGGCGCACGAGCGACTCGCGGGTGATCCCCAGGCGCTCGAGATCCTCCCGCACCAGCTCGTGGACGGCCTCCGCGTAGCGCCGGATCTCGTACTGCGCGTCCGGCTCGAGCCGCTGCTCGAGGAAGTGCATCACCCCCTGCAAGGAGACCGTCCAGTAGGCCTGGCTGTAGAGGTTCTGCGGGAGCAGGATCCGCGCGATCTCCTTGGCGACCCCGCGGGCGATGCGTTCCTCGTAGCGCGCGTAGGCCTCGTGGCACTCGGCCAGCATGCGCTGCCGCTCCCCCGCGTGGTCGAACTCCGCCCCCAGCTCCACCGACGCCTGCTTGTTGCCGTGGGGCGGGTTCGAGCGCATCGCCTGCGGCACGTAGAACTCGGGGAACCACTTCACGTAGCGCCCCGAGATCTCGTTCCAACTGCAGCCCTTGTCGGTGTCGAAGAGGACGTCGAACACCTCGAGCGCGACCGTCTCGCCCCCCACCTCGTACGTGCGCCAAGCGCTTCCGACCTGGTACTTGAAGGCCTGGCGGAAGACGAAGAGCGGCGCCTTCCAGTGGAACGTGTAGAAGGAGTGGCGGTACGGCGAGGTGTGCCCGTGCTCCCACAGGAAGCCGGCGAGCTTCTTGTCCGCCTCCCCGTAGGCCTCCTTCTGCTTCTGGTACGAGATGCGCGCGCTGTTGACGACCTTGAGCGCGAAGTCCTGCTGCATCCGGTCGACCAGGGCCACGAAACCCACCTCGTCGCCGAGCGTGGCGACCGCTCCGGGGGGAATCGGGATCGGAGTGGTGGTCATGCCGCGCGCCAGTCTGATCTAGGCAACTTTTGAATCGTAGTCAGAATTCCATTTTCTCGGCCGGCCGTCGCGAGGGCTCACTCGACGTCGCGCTCGAGCGTTTCCTGGGCCTGCATCGCGGCCCGCGAAGCGCCGAGGCGTGCCCGCGCCAACTGCGCGAGCCGGCGCGCCTCCGCGCGCTCGCCCTCCTCCAGCGCGGCGCGCGCGAGCGCCTGCAGCCTCGCGCTCTCGAGCCTTCCCGTGGGATCCACACCGCGGGCGGGCAGGTACTCGCCGAACTCCCGCCTCCAGGCGCGCTCGGGCACCCTGCGCGCGACGAATCCGTCGAGCATCTCGCCCAGGTGATGCGCCAGCGCCAGCCAGTCCCGCTGTGCCTCGGCGATCCCGATCCGCGCCAGCCGCGCCTGGAAGAGCAGCGTGAGCGTGTCCTCACCCTCCCCTTCGCCCTGCAGCCCCGCGATCCCGGCCTCCACCAGCCGCCGCGCGGCGTCCGGCTCGCCCGCCCGGGCCACGCCGGCCATCTGCACCAGGAGCCGGGCGTCGAGCCTCCACCAGGGACCCGACTGGTCCAGGGCCGAGCCGAGCCGCCCGGCGCGCGCCAAGTCGGCCGCGTAGTCGAGCTCGGCGCGCCACGCGAACTCGGTCGCGGCCAAGCGCCGGCCCTCGAAGCGCACCTGGAGGTCGCGAGCGGCCGAGGCGAACGGCGCCTCGAGCCAGGCCCTGCGCACCTCGGCTCCGAAGGCGCCGGCATCCCCCAGCGCGGCAAGCAGCGCCTCGCGCTCGGCGATCTCGCGATCCCCGCGCGGCACGCCCGGCGCGGGATCGCGCTCCAGGCTCGCGAGGCGGGAGAGCAGGAACTCGCGCGCCGCCGCACCGCCGATCCTGCCCAGGGCCTCGATCGCAGCGCGGCGCGAGTCCGTGTCCGGGGCCGCCTCGACCGCGCGCTCCAGCGCCGCCAGCGCCGGCTCGTCCTCACCCCGCGCGCGCAGCGCGTCGATGGCCAGCATGCGGTGCTCCACCTCCGCCGCGGCCGAGCGGGCGAGCTCCGCCGTGAAGCGCAGCGAGGTCCCGTCGCGCAGCGGGGCGAAGGCGCGCAGCGCGCGGTCCTTCAGCTCCCGGTCGCAGAAGGGATAGTCCTCGATCAGGGCGTCCACGGCCTCGGCCGAGCCCTCCGGCGCGAGGGCGAGCGCCGCCTCGATGCGCAGCCGGCGCGGGACGTCGGCGCGGAGCCAGCCGCGGAGCACCTCGCGGCCCGCCGTGCTCTGCCCCAGCGCCCATGCGGCGAGCTTGGCGACCTCGAGGCTGCTGCTGCGGGTGCGCGCGAGGACCTCGGCCAGCGCGGGCACGGCGGCCTCCCCCTGCACGCGGTGCAGCGCGCGCACCAGGGCGTTCGCGCGCAGCTCGGCGGCGTGGCGCGTGGCCCCCTCGAGCTGCGCGAGTGCGCCGAGCTCCTCCGCGAGCCAGCCCTCGATCGCCGAGGCGATCTCGCCGTCGCCGAGGAAGGCCTCGAGGACCTCGACGGCGCGTGGGCGGGCCCGGCGGTCCTCGCGCGCCAGCCCCAAGAGGTCGCCGCGGAATGGCGTCGCGGCGACCGACCTCGGCAAGCGCTCCAAGCGCTCGATCTGCTCGGCGCGCGGTAGTCGGAGCCATGCCGCGTGCAGGCTTTCGAGGTAGGGCCGCGGATCGCGCGCCGACGCCAGCGCCCGGAAGGCGAATCCGGCGAGCGTCGGGTCCGGGTCGGCGAGCGCGCCCTCGAGCAACGCCGCGCTGCCGGGATCGCCGTGCTCGCCGAACGTCTCGGCCAGCGTCAGCACCACGTGGCGTCGCAGGTCGAGGTCGAGCGAAGGGTCGAGCCAAGGCCCCGTCGCCTCGAGCGCCCAGGCGCGAGCGCGCCCGGTCAAGAGGTCCCACAGCGCGATCCGCGCGTCGAGGTCGAGCCCCTCCAGCGCGAGCACGCGCCCGGCGATCGCCTGCGGGTCGAAGGCCTCGACCGCGCCCTCGAGGAGGTCGCGGGCCTGCGCCGGATCCGCGCACGCGCGCTCGAGCAGGGCCTCGCCCAGTGCCGATCCTCCGTCGGGACCCTGGACGCGCGCCGCGCGCGCCGCGCGGAGGAAGAGGCCGCGCCGGCGCATCCGGTCGGGGCTCGCGGCGGTCCACCCGGCCGCGATCACACGCGGATCGCCCCTGGAGTGCAATCGCAGGCGCAGCGCCTCGAACAGCGCGCTCCAGCCCCGGCGCGAGTCCGCAGAGAGCGACGGCGAGAGCGCGAAGGCCTCCGCGGCCGCGCGCAGCACCTCGTCGGGGGTCGAGGCCCGCTCCAGCGAATCGACGAGATCGAGCAGCGCCGCCTCTTCGTCCTCGCCGCCGGCGAGCGGGGCGCATCCGGCGAGGAACTCCGCCAGCTCCCGCGGATGCTCCAGGAGCGCCAGCGCGCCCTCCGAGGCCACGCGAGGGTCGCGGTCGAGCGCGAGGGCGAGCGCCGCGTCGCCCAGCCCTTCGCCGTGCGCGCGCACGAAGCGCGCCAGCGCGATGCGCACCGCGGGCAGCGGGTGGTGCGCTAGCTCGCGCGCCGACTCCGCGGCTGCCGGCGGAGTCCGCGGCCACTCGGCCAGCGCCTCGAGCGCCACGGCCTGCGCCACCGGCGAAAGCGAGCCCATCGAGCGGACGAGCAGCGGCTCGATCGCGCCCGGAGGATCCGGAAGCCAGCCGAGGTCGAGCGCGCGGCGCAGCGACTCCAGCGCCGCCGCCTGCGCGATCCAGTTCTCCTCGGCCAGGGCCACGCGCAGCTCGACCGCGTGCAGCGCCGGATCCAGCGCCCAGCTCCGCACGCGCCACTCGCGCTCCACCGAACTCCACCCCGGGTCGACCAGCTGCGCGAGCGCGGCCAAGGCCGCCCAGAGCCCGGCGAGGCTCACGGCTCGCGGCGCATCTGCGCGCGCGGCAGCGCCTCGATCAGGTCCGAGGCGATCATGCCGCGCCGCCCGACGTGCTCCGCCGCCAGGTCCCCCGCGAGCCCGTGCACGTGCACCGCCGAGGCCGCGGCCTCGAACGCCGTCCAGCCCGGGTGCTCGCCGGCCGCGCACAGGGCCGTATAGGCCCCGAGGATGCCGGTCAAGACGTCGCCGGCCCCGGCGGTGGCCATTCCGGAGTTGCCGCTCTCGTTCACGAACCGCTCGTCGCCCTGCAGCACGACCGTGTGCCGTCCCTTGAGGCAGACGACCGCACCCGTGCGCTCCCACAGCTCGCGCGCGGCGCGCAGGCGCCCATCCGCGTCCGACGGCACGCCGCGGCCAAGCAGGCGCTGGGCCTCGCCCGGGTGCGGCGTGATTACCAGGGGCCCGCGGTGCGCGCGCACCCGCTCGGGCTCGCCCTTGAGCACGTTGAGCGCGTCGGCATCGAGCACGAGCGGACACACGAGCCCGACGCCGAGCACGATGCGGACCAGCTCGCGCGCTCGCTCGTCGCGGCCGATGCCCGGACCGACGACCACGGCGTGGTCGCCGCGCGCGGCGAGGGTCGCGGGCAGGGAATCGAGCCGCTCCAGGTCGAGCAGGACGGCCTCGGGCGCCGCACACGGGAGGATCTGCATCAAGGAGCCGTCGAGGCAGCCGGCCGTGACCAGCCCGGCTCCCGCCCGCTGCGCGGCGCGCGCGACGAGCAGAGCCGCGCCGGGCATGGCGCGGCTGCCGCACAGGCTGAGCACGCGTCCGGCGTCGCCCTTGTGGGCGTCGTCGGCGAGCTCCGGCGGCGCGAGCGGCCGCCGGCGCGAGCCCGCAGCCGGCGCGCCGCCCTTCAAGGGACGACCTCCAGGCGTCCGACCTCCAGGCCGGCCCAGTTGCGGAGCGGGCCGGGCCGCCAGGCCGAGAGCGCCTCCAGCTCGCTCGGCGAGAGCAGCGCGAGCCTGGCGAGCAGCTCGACCACCAGCGGGGCCAGGGCGCGGGCCGAGCCATCGTCCACCTTGATGGCCAGGCCCAAGCCGGC
>DATKBQ010000152.1:0-7519 GCA_035546375.1 Planctomycetota bacterium
CTGTGGGCGGTGGTGAAGGCGGTGGCGAGCAGCTCGACGTCCAGCTCCACCGGCAGCCTGCGCAGCCGTTCGACCCACTCGGCCAGCTCGGTGAGGTTGCGCTCCTGCTTGGAACGCGTGAGCGGGATCCCGCTCGCGCGCTGCTCGAACCCGTAGAAGAAGATGTAGGGGCTCGAGCGGTTGCGGTTCTGGTTGGGGTCGTGGTTCTTGGCCCACACCCGCAGGAACTCGTCGACCAGCTCCTTCGCGGGCTTGGGGTGCAGGGCGGCGAGCTGCTCGATGTACGGGAAGGCCTGCGCCTCGTCCGCGGCCTTGAGCAGGAGCTGCGCGAACAGCATGTGGAAGCGCGGGCGCAGGGTCGCGTCGATGCGGCCGAGCCATCCGTCGCCAGGGCGGATGTCGAGGACCTTGCCGGTCGCGATCGGCACCGGGACGTTGCCCTGCCGGACGTTGCCGCCGCTCCAGTAGAAGAAGTTGCCGTAGGGATCGCGCTGCATGCGCGGCCCGAGCGACGAGGACTCGTCCAACTGGTAGGTGACCAGCGCCTCGCGCAGCCAGTTGGCCGCGAGCAGCTCCAGCTGGCTCTTCCACTCGCTGGCGCGCTCCGGCGCGGCCTCGAGCAGGGCCTTCGCCGCCGTGGTCTGCAGCTCGAGCAGCTTGAAGCGCTTGTCGGCGTCGAGCGGCTGCGACTGGAGCGCCGTCGAGGACGCGGCGCCGATGGCGGCCAGGATGTCCATGCCGCGCTCGGGCCGCTCGGTGAAGCTCTCGTCGAGCCACGCCTGGCCGAGCTCGCTCTGGATCCGCGGCGCGATCTCCACGGCGCGCGTGAGCGCCTCCTTCTCGACCGCCTCGTCCACGTCGCCGACGGCGAGCGCGGCCTGCGTCGCCCGCCACGCCTCTTCCAACCAGGAGATCTTCTGCTCCTTCTCGAAGCGCGCCAGCGTGTAGCGCGCGATCAGGTTGAGCCCTTCCCGGTCGTCCTTCGCCTCCGCCTCCTCGGCGCTCGGGAGCAGCTCGGCCAGGCTGAGCGGCTCGGCAGCGCTCACGAGCACCAGCGCGAGCTGCCGCCGGTCGAGGCCAACCCCCGCCGCGCCTAGGTGCGGCTTCAGCTCGCTCAGGAACGTGTCGAGCTGATGTCCCTGGTCGAGCGCCTGGCGCAGGATCCCGCCGAGCTTCTCGAGGTGCTCCTTCGCGAGCGGGAGCGGCGCCGCGGCCGCCAGCGCGGCGACGTCGTCCGGCGAGAAGACGTTCTTCTCGAGGTAGGGCTGGCCCGGCTGCGGGACGTTCGGCTTCTGCGAGGGCCCCTTGACGAGCGAGTCGAGCAGCCGCGCGTAGGCCTCCTTGCCCTCCTCCTCGCTCAAGCCGGCGAGGTAGGTCCCGACCGCTTCCCATTCGCCGAGCGTCACGCGCCGCTGGAAGAGCGCCAGCTCCTCCTCGAGCGCCTTCGCCTCGGCCGCCTTGCGCGCGGCCTCCTCCTCGGCGGCTTTCTTCGCGGCCTCGGCCGCAGCTGCAGCTTCGGCCGCGTCGGCCGGCGCGGGCTCGGCGGGAGCCACTTCGGCTCCCGCGGCCTCGCCGGCCTCAGCCTCGTCGCCGGCTTCGACCACGGCGTCGGCATCGGCTTCGGCGACAGCCGCGGCTTCGTCTCCTCCCGCCTCCTCTGTCTCTTCTGCCGCCGCCTGCGGCGGCGGTGGATCCTTGGGCGGGGTCGCCCACGCGGCCAGGATCGCGGAGGCTCGCCGGTCGAACTCGAGCGCCTTCAGCTTCTGCTGCCGCGCGCTCGGAGCCGCGCCCGGCGCCTGGGCGCTCGCGGCGGCCGGCGCCTGCGCCGTCGTCGTGGCCGCAGCCGGGACGCCGGCGCCACCATCGATGACGACGTGGCCACCCCCGGTGCCGATCGTGATCACCTGGGAGCGAGCGTGCCCGGATAGGAAACCGATCGCGGCAAACGCAAAGGCGAATCGAACCATCATCTCGTTTCGAGTGGCCCGCAGACCGGCGCGGGCTGCCGATCAAGTCTTCGGGCAGGTCTTGGGGCAGGTCTTCGAGCAGGTTTTCGAGCGTGCGATGTCTTCAGGAGCCGGAGCCGTCCGGCGGCGGGCCGGAGCTGGCACCTCGCGCGTCCTTGGGCTGCTGGCCCCCACGGCTACGTTCCTTGCCTAGGCCGCGACCGCGGCCGGAGGAGCAGCCCTGTCACTGCGAAGGCAGCGGCAGGCCCTGCAGCTCGGAGAGGTCCATGCGCGCGAGACGGATCGCCGACTCGAGGTTCTCGCGCGCCTCGGCCGCCGCCACGTCGTCGTCCGCGATGTCCGCGGCCAGCTTGTAGTTCTGGCGCGAGGCCTCGATCTCGGGCTCCCACTCCTCGCGCGGCGCCCCCTCGAGGCGCATGAGCCAAGTCGAGTAGTACTGGGCGTTGGCGAGGGCGTTGCGCGCATCCGCCAAGAGCTCCGCGTCGGCCTCGGGATCGGCGGCGAGCTCGTCCACCAGGGCCCCCAGATCGCGCCGGGCGTCGGGCAGCCGGCTGACGAACATCTGCGCTTTCGCGCGCTCCAGCCGCAGGGCCCGCGCCTCGCGGACCTTGTCCGTGGGAAGCAGCTCGAGGGCTTCCGTGAAGGCTCCCTCGGCCGCGGCCCAGAGGGACGTCGCGGCCTCGTCGCCCTTCTCCGCGGCGACGGCGCGCGCCTCGCGCGCCGCCTCCATGCCGCGCTCGGCGGCCTCGGCCGCCCGGTCGGATCGCACGTGGTCCTGGCCGGGCCCGAAGTGGTACGCCCCGCCGGCCACCGGCAGCAGGCACCATGCGAAGAGAATCAACCGTCTCATGGGAGTCCTTCCTTGGCTCTGGCCCCGGGGGCTCGCGCGGCCGCCACCACTCTAGCCCTTCGCCCCGGAGCGGGTTACGGCGAACTTGCGGCGCCGGCCGGCGGGGCGCCTGGCCGCGGCGGGCGAGCCGAGCGCCCGATCAGGGGACGCCCCTGGCCGCCATCTCGTCCCGAAGAAGTGCAGGAAGAGCGGCAGCAGCGCGAGCAGCGAGGCCCCCGCCGCGCATGCGGCCAGGGCGTACTCGCGCCGAGTGAGCTTCTCGAGCACGTCCTCCTCGTCGAGCCCGGCGGCCTCGGCCACCAGGCTCGAGGCGAGGTGCTTCTCGTTGCCGTTGTGGAAGACGCCGCCCAGCCGCGCGGCGATCTGCTTCAGGGTCGGCACGTCCTGGCGCGACTGGCGCCCGTCGATGAACTTGCCCGTGTGCGGGTCGCCGACCCCGACCACCAGCACGCTGCGCACCGAGGCCGGCATCGACGGCATGCCCCTGGGCGGCACCGTGTCGCCGTCGCTCACCAGGAGCACCGTCGTGCTGCGCGGGTTCCAGGGCTTGGCGATGCGCGCCGCCTCCTCGAGGCCGTCGAAGAGCTGCGTCTTGCCGGAGCGGAAGGCGTAGTGCATCGGCAGGTCGCCCAGGATGTTGCGGATGACCTCGAAATCCTTGGTGTCGATCACGACCGGCTTCGCGCCGTTGTAGACCGCCACGACGCTCACGCGGTACTGCTCGAGCGGCACTCGGTCGAAGAAGGACTCCATCAGGTCGCGCGCGCGTTGCATGCGGCTCTGGGACTTGGTCGGGCCCGCGTCGATCAGCCGCATGCTCGGCGACACGTCGAGCACGAGCAGCACGTGCAGCGGATCGCCCTCGCGGCGCGCCTCCTCCTGGCCGACCGAGTAGCGCTTGGGCTCGAGGAAGATCAGCGTCGCCAGCCCCCAAGCCAGGCCCGCGCAGGCCGCGGCGCGCAGGTACGGCGCCGAGCGCGCCCAGGGGGCCGCCCGCCGGAGCGGCCCGAAGGCCAGCGCGGCCAGGCGGCGCACGCGGCGCGCGTGCAGCGCCTCGGCCAGGGCGGCGAGCACCAGCGCAAGGATCGCGGCGGCGAGCGGCAGCGTGCCTGCGTCTACCACGGCGTGTACCTCAGGCCGAACAGCGCGAGCAGCGAGATCCCGAGCAGCGCCAGGCCCGCCGTGCAGAGCGGGGCGAAGTCGTCGGCCGCCTCGGCCTGGCTCTTCTCGAGCCGCGAGCGCTGCATCTGGTCGATGCGGGCGAAGACGCGCTCCAGACCGTCTGTATCCTCGGGCTTGAAAGCCTCGCCGCCGGTCTCGGTCGTGATGCGCACGACCTGGTCGGGGATCGTGCCGTCGGCGATGTGCACGGCGTACACCACGATCCGGTCCTGGCGCAGCTCGCGCGCGAGCTCCTCGTCGCGGCCCGCGTGGAGGTCGGAGCTGTAGCCGTCGCTCACCAGGATGATCATGCGGTCGCCCTCCTCGCGCTCGGCGAGCACCTTGCGGCAGGCGAGCAGCGCGCGGCCGATCTCGGTCCCGCCGAACCACCTCGGCAGTTGGCCCGGGCGCATGAACGGGGGCGCGCAGCGGAAGGCCGAGACGTCGGTCGTCAATGGCACCCAGTGCAGCACGCTGTTGCCGAAGAAGGTCAGGCCGAAGGCATCGCCCTCGCGGTAATCGAGGAAGCGGTTGATCGCCTTCATCGAGGCGTCGTAGCGGTCGCCCTCGCCGAACCTGGCGGTCATGCTGCCCGAGACGTCGACGCAGAACTGGATGTTCGTGAGCACGCGCTTGGTGCGCGGCTCGTCCCAGCGCTGGGGGCCGGCGAGCAGGAGGATCGCGACCGCGAGCAGGAGCGCCGGGACCGATTCCGCGATCTGCAGAAGCGATCGGGTCCACGTGCCCGACGAGCCGGTCCCGTGGTCGAAGGGCAGGACGAGCGCGCGGCCGCGCCGCTTCCAGGTCCAGTAGAGGAGCGCCGCCGGCACGACCAGCAGCATCAGCACCGAGCGGTTGCGGAAGAGGTCGATCGTCTCCATCGCGCTCATCCACCAGCGGCCTGCGCGTCGGCGCGGCGCGCGCTAGGGTCCTCCGGCAGGTCGATCGAATCGGGCGCGAGGTCGCGGTAGGGCGCGAGCAGCTCGGCGAGGTCGACCTCGGCGGCCGGGGCGGGCCGGTGCAGCCAACCCTCGAGCCCGTTCAGGAGCGGCCCCGCCTGCGGATGCTCGCGCAGGAGCGCCAGCGCCTCCTCCGGCCGGCGATCGTCGAGCCCGAGCCTGCGCCTCCAGTGGGCGACCAGGCCCAGCTCGAGCTGCGCCCGCTCCGCGCGGGAGAGCTGGCCTTGGAGCGCGCGCTCCACCAGCGGGCGCAGCCGCTCGGCGAGCGTGGGCGGCCGCGCGGGCGATCGCGTCGTCTCGCGCCGGCGCTCGCGGCGGCCGAGCAGGAGCCAGGTCAGGCCGGCAGCCCAGGCGACGCCTGCGGCGGCGAGCAGGGCCCGATATCCGCCGAAGGCCGGCACGTCGCCCTCGCCCGGCGCGTGCGGCCGGATGCGGCCCGGCGGCAGGAGCGAGCGCACGACCACGGGGATCGGGGGCAGATCGTCGGCGCTGCCGCCGTCCTTGCGGCGCAGGTAGGCGCGCAGGTCGTGCTCGCCCGGTTCCAGGGCCCAATACTCGAGGTCGTAGCGGAACGCCGAGCCGTGCGGCCAAGCGGCGAGGATGCGCAGCACGATCTCGTCCTGCGCTCCGCCCGCGGCGACCTCCAGCTCCGAGCCCGGGAGCACGAGCTGGTCGATGCGCGCGGGCACGCCGACCGTCGACTCGGCGCGAGCTTCCGGGGCGGCCCCTTGGGTGGCAAGCGCCGGCGCGGCGAGGAGCAGCCACGCCGCGAACGCCGCACGGCGCGCACGAGCGGCACTCGGCGCAGGCCTCAGCGGGATCCCTTCCCGAGCCATCCACGCGCCTTGAACAGGTTGCGCAGCGAGTGCGCGAAGGGCCGGTCGGTGCGGATCACGAGGTGGTCGATGCCGCAGCGCTTGAGCTCGCGCGCGGCCTCCTCGGGCTCGAGCCACCTGCGCCGGCCGTGGGTCACGAACTCGCGGCCGGTCTCCGCCTCGCGCGCGCGCAGGAAGCCGCTGCCGCGCAGGCCGGTCTCCGCCGGGTCCTGGAACTGCAGCACCACGCAGTCGTGGACCTGGACCAGGCGCTTGAGCGCGCCCAGCGCCGCCGGGTCGTGCAGGTCGCTCAGGACGACCACGAGCGAGCGCTGCGCGAGGCTCGGGCCCAGCTCGACGAGCCGCGCACCCAGGCTCGTGCCCTCGTCGTAGCGGTAGGCGCGCAATTGCAGCAGCCACTGCAAGACCCGCGGCCGCGAGAGGCTCGGCTGGATGCGCAGCGCGCGCTCGCCGACGCCGACCACGCCCACCGGGCTGACCCGGTCGAGGCAGGCCAAGGCCAGGCCGCCGGCGACGAAGAGCGCCGTCTCGTACTTGCTGCGCGCGACCGAGGAGACGGTCATCGAGGCCGAGGTGTCGATGAGCAGGTAGCAGGGCATGCTCTTCGGCGTCTCGTACTCCTTGACGTGGTGGCGGCCGGTGCGCGCGGTGACGCGCCAGTCCATCGAGCGCACCGAGTCGCCCCACTGGTAGGGACGCGACTGCGCGTACTCGATGCCGGAGCCGACGAAGGGCGAGCGGTCGATCCCGTAGGCCAGGCTGTCGGCCAGCCTGCGCAGCGCGATCACGAACTGGCGCGAGTCGAGGGTGCGGAAGTCCTCGACGTAACCTTGCATCGGGCCCATGGCGTGTGGGGCGTGAGAGCTTCGCTCCTCAGGACCCGTTGCGGTGGAAGGTCTCGGTAGGCCCGCCGCCGAGGGAGCGCAGGAGCTCGTGCAGCACCGCGCGACCGTTCAGCCCCTCGGCGATCGCCTCGTAGCGCAGGCGCATCCTGTGCAGCATGACGTCCTCGGCCAGGGCGAAGAGGTCCTCGGGCACCGCGTAGCGGCGCCCGTGCATCAGCGCACGGGCGCGCGAGGCCTTGATCAGGGCGATCCCTGCGCGCGGGCTGCAACCCAGCTCGACGGCGGGGTGGCGGCGCGAGCGGTTGACCAGGTCGACCACGTGCTCGACGAAGGTCTCGCTCACGTGCACGCGGTGGACGGCCTCCATCGCCGCCACCAGGTCCTCGGCGGAGCCCACCGGCTCCTGGGTGAGGACGTCGAACTCGGTCTGCACGATCGCGCCGCGGTCCCGGCGCAGGATGCCGAGCGCGGAGTTGCGCACCAGGATCTCGCGCTCCTCGTCCGGCGCGGGGTAGTCCAGGCGGTGCACCAGCATGAAGCGGTCGAGCTGCGCCTCGGGCAGCTCGAAGGTGCCCGCCTGCTCGATCGGGTTCTGGGTCGCGATCACCAGGAACGGCGCGGGCAGCACGAAGGTCTCGTTGCCGATCGTGACCTTGCGCTCCTGCATCGCCTCGAGCAGTGCGCCCTGGACCTTGGGCGCGGCGCGGTTGATCTCGTCGGCGAGCAGCAGGTTGGTGAAGATCGGTCCCTTGCGGACTCGGAACTCGTTCGTGCGCTGGTCGAGGATCTCGGAGCCCAGGATGTCCGAGGGCAACAGGTCGATCGTGAACTGGATGCGCGCGAAGGCGAGGTCGACCGACTTGGAGAGCACCGAGACGAGCAGCGTCTTCGCCAGCCCCGG
>DATKBQ010000153.1:0-10939 GCA_035546375.1 Planctomycetota bacterium
ATGCGGACGCGGAATCTCGCGGCCGTACTCGGCGATGGTGGCGCGCCTCTGCACGCTTGCTCTCGCACTCCTCGCAGGGTCGCGCGCGCATAGTTCGCGCCACGACCTCCGCGGCCATGCCCGACGCCGAGGCGCCCGCCTCTGCGGACGCCCCGGCTCTTCACTCAGCCGCCCTCATCCGGCGCTTACGGATAGCTGACCGTCTGCGCCAGCGCGAGCAGCGCCGCCATCTTGTCCAGGCGGTCGTACTTGAACGCCTGCACCGCGGGCAACAGGCTGCTTCCGCCGGCCATCTCCAGCGCGCGCTGGAGGTAGGTCGTGTCGCCGGTCAGCTCGTAGCCGTAGGCGAACGAGGACCAGGTCTGCGACTTGTCGGTCCCGTTGGCCGCGCCGCCCGGCGGCAGATAGCCGCAGAAGGGCGCGAGCTGCGGGTCCACCGGGCCCACTGCCAGGTGTGACCAAGGCCCGTTCTGGGTCGCGACCCAGGCCGGGTAGTTGATCATGGCGTGGATCGATTTCTTGAGCACCAGCTCGATGCTGTAGACCTTCTGCGGATCCACGCCGCGGTAGACGGTCTCCTTCAGGCCCCACAGGGCGTGCTCGGTGATCGCCTGCTCGATCGACTGCCGCGCGGCCCATTGGCCGTTCAGGATCTTGGAGGTCACGGTGGACTGGATGAAGCCGTTGCAGTCCGACTGTCCCTGGCGCAGCATCTGCGTCAAGGTGTCGAACCACGGCCGGGCCTCGGCGCGCCAGGCGGGCGTCTGGATCGCGTAGGCGCACAGCATCGTGTCGAGGATCCACCCCTCGCCGCGCCCGAACGAGAGTCCGGTGCCCGGATAGGCGCTGACGTGCTGCAGGTCGTTCAGCATGCCGGAGACCTGCGCGTTCCCCGACGCGCTGTTCGGCAGGTCGTGGTAGGAGAGGCGCGAGATTTCGGCCTGCTGGATCAGGTCGTCCTTGGACAGCGCGTCGTTGCCGAGCCAGGTCAGGACCTTGGGCGAGTTGGTGTAGCGCACGAGGTGCTGCAGGTCGATCGGGAAATGGGCCAGGAGCTCCGACTCGTAGGGGGGCTGCAGTCCCTGCTGCGCCACGTAGTCCTTTTGGAAGGTGGGTGCCTTGTTGAAGCCGAAGGGATCCGGCCCGGGGCTCGGGGTCAGGAAGAAGAGCATGTTGACGTAGCTGAAGGTGGCGCCCGTGATCACCCACTGCGCGAGCCGAGTGGGATCGCCGTCCTTGTTGTAGAGGGCGACAGGGTGGCGGTCGGTGTACATGCGGTGCATGAGCTGCGCGAGGCGGTAGCCCGGGGTGCTGGCCGCGTAGGCGACTACCATGCCGTCGTACAGGCTGATCTCGGTGCCGCTGGTCATGCCGCCGTACTTGACGCCCCACGGATGGGCCCAGCCGAGCACGCCTGAATGCAGCGGGTAGGTGCCCTGCGCGCCGCCGGACGCCAGGTAGCCCGAGAAGAGCGCGAAGTCGCTGCCGAGCTTCTGGCGTGCGGCCCCCTCGCCGATGTGGTCCAGGCCGGGCAGACGGTGCCGCTGCGGGTAGTAGTTGGCGGTGTCGGGGTTCCACCACGACCACAGCCGTTCGCCGGAGGGGGTCGAGCCCTCGCGCGCGAAGCCGAGGCCGGCCTCGCCCAGGATCGCCGCGGCGCGGGCCTCGTTGCCCGCGAGCGTGAGCGCCAGCCGGCGGTGGAACTGCCCCTGCACGCCGATCACGTGCATCGAGCCGTCGTTGTTGGGGACGACCAGCGGCAGCACGGTCTTGTTGCCGTTGGTGGAGGGCGTGCCGAGGAACGGGTCGGGCAGGTCCTGGAGGACCGTCCAGCCCGCCGGCACCTGCACGACGAGCTCGTCGAAGTACAGCTTGGCCTGCGGATCGTCGAGCGGGTCGTTCTTGTCGAGCCCGCTGGAACCGTTGTTCAAGCGCAGGTCCAGACAGATCACGTCCTCGCCGCTGATGCTCGTCACGTAGGTGTGCACGCCCATCATGTGCGGCAAGGTGCCCTGCGCGCCGCTCTGGGGCGCGACCGGCTCCATGACTCCGTACTGCCGGGTCTGCAGGACGGCGCGGCCCCGGCGCAGGATCCGCTTGCTGCCCTTGCCCTCGAGAAGATCGATCTCGTACTCGTTGCCGAACACGTCGCGGGTGCTCAGCAGCACGCCGTTCTTCGAGCCGAGCAAGCTACGCACGGCGGGGGTCAGCGCCGGCCGGCCGCCGGGATGGGGGAACTCGACCACCTGGTACTGGATGCGGTCGCCGGGGCTCGCGCCCGCCGGACGCTTCACGCGCGCCAGCACCTCGACCACGGCGGCGCCGTCGCTTTGGCGGGGATAGGCCGTGACGGCTTCCACCTGCGCCGCGACGATCGCGCCGTCGGAATCGATGACGGCGAGCGGCTGCAAGCCGTCCAGCCGCGGGTAGGTTCGCGCGGGGACGGGAAGGGTGCCGCGCAGCACGAAGTCGGTGAGCGCCGGAGCGCCCAGCTCGAGGATCGCGACGGTCGGCGCCTGCGCGCCGATCGAGCCCGACGCTGGCACGGCCGCGGCCGCCGCGCCCGCGGCCAACGCCATGAGCAGGAGTGAGCGGACCCCGCCGCGGCGCAGGCTCCACGCGGCGCGCCGCCCGCGCCGATCTCCTTCGCTTGGCTTCTCGGGCCGCCACGGCGCGCTCCCGCCGTCCTCCCTGCACGCCATTCGAACGCTCTTCACTCGATGCATCGCGACTCCCCTTCTCTTCTGCGGACCCGGCTCGCAGACCGGATCGCGACGTGGGACTCTCAAGGACTCGAAGGCTCTGGACACCCCAGGCAACGCTGCGGCGCACGGCGCAGCGCGCGGGATCGACCGCGCGTGCGCCGCACGCTCCGTTCGCGGAGCGCGGGCGGGGACGAGACGCGCGGCGAGATGACGCCGCATTCACGCGCGCCGCGCCGAGGGCCCCCGTGCCGTGCGAGGGCTTCGAGCCCCTGCGCTCCGGCGACGGAGCCCCGAACGTGACACCCCTGGCTTCCCCTCCTGCGCTCCCGCTCCGCGAGCGGGCGCCCTTCCACAGCACTCTTACCGTGCTACGCGGAGGGGTTGCAATGGCGCTCGCGATTCCGTGCGAAAAAAACGGCGGGAAGGCCCGGGCCCCATGACGGGGCCGTCATCGGCCGCTACTTCGCGTAGCCGAGCGCGCGCAGGCCGCGGCGCGTTCCCTCGTCCACGGGCGCGGCGGCGGCCTCCAACGCGAGCCTCGCGCGCAGGGCTTCCGCGCCGGCGAGCTCGCGGTCGAGCACCTCGCGCGCCTCGCGCAGCCGCTCGGGAGCCTCGCGGGAGAGCTCGCGGGTCTCGCGCGGATCGCGGCCGAGGTCGTACAGCTCCTCGCGGCCGGTGATCGCGTAGCGCACGTACTTCCAGCCGTCGAAGACGACCGCCGTGCGGTCCTCGAAGTACAGCATCATGCTGCTGAGGAGCGGCTGGGCAGGGACGCTGACCTCGGGACGATCCAGGTCCCGGACGAGCGGGGGGAGCGGGAACTCCTCCGGGTCGTATTCGATGCCGCAGAGCGAGAGCAGGGTCGGCGCCAGGCTCGGGTGGGAGACCGGCGCGCTCACGCGCTCGACCAAGGCGGCGCGCGGCAGGCGCAGGATCAAGGGCACGCGCAAGAGCTCGTCGAACATCGACTGGCCGTGCTCGAAGCCGCCGTGCTCCCAGAACTCCTCGCCGTGATCGGAGGTGAGGACGATCAGCGCGTCGTCGTAGATCCCCAGCCGCTTCATCTCGGCGGTGATCTCGCCCACGCATCGATCCAGGTAGCGCACCTCGCCGCCGTAGAGCCCCTCGATCCAGTCCCGCTCGTCCAGGTCGGGGACGAGGTTGCCCGTGCGCACCGCCACGGCGTCGCGGAAGCTGCGCCCGATCCGCGGCGGCGGCTGGCCCGGAGGCATCAGCTCGGGCGGCGGCGCGTACGGCGCGTGGGGGTCGAGGAAGTGCAGCCAGAGGAAGAAGTCCTCGTCGCGGTGGCGCTCGATCCAGCGCCGCGCGAGGCGTGCCTGCTCGCCACCGTCCGCGACGGGCCGGTACACCTCGCTCCTGAGCCGGCGCAGGAGGATCTCCGCCAGGGCCGAAGGCGGGCGCTCCCAGGAGAGGAAGTGGAACTCCTCGAAGCCGCGGTCGAAGTCCGCGAGCGGGCGCAGCCAGGGGTTGCGCACGAAGGCCGCGGTGCGGTACCCCTCGGCGCGCAGGCGCTCGGCGAGCGTGGTCAGGCCGCGCGGGAGCGCGTCCGTCGGGTCGCGGACCCGGTGCACCGTCGGCGGCACGCCGGTCAGGATCGTGCACACCGAGGGCAGCGTGAAGGGCGCCGAGGCGCGCGCCGCCTCGAAGACGATCCCCTCGGCGGCCAGGGCGTCGATGTGCGGCGTCGGCGGCGCCTCGGCCGAGTAGCACGAGAGCCGGTCGGCGCGCAGCGTGTCGACCACCACGAGCACGATCCGGCGCACCGCCCTGGACGGCGCCGCGCCGCTCGCGCGGGCGGTCTCGGGCGTTCGCGGCACGAGGCCCGCGAGCCCCGGGGCACAGGAGGCGGCGAAGACGATGCCCAAGAGCGCCGTCGCTCCCCGATGCGCGCGCCGGGCGAGGACCAGGCTCGCGGCCACGGCGGCGAGGAATCCGGCCAGGGCGAGGGCCTGAGCGGGCGCCGACCCGGCCGCCGGCCGCGTCCAGACCCAGACGAAGAGCGAGAGCTCGAGAGCGGCGAGCGGCGCGGCGAGCGCGATCCAGCGCACGAGCCGATCGCTCACCCGCGCGAGGTTCGCTCGGACGAGCACGAACGTTCCGACCGCGAGCCCGAACGCCAGGGGCGCGAAGCGCAGCCACGCCGCGGTCTCGGGCTCCTGCCCGCGGTAGCAGGCGACGAGCCCGGGCAGCGCGAGCGCCGCCAGCAGCGCCGCCAGCGCGATGGCGAGCGGCAAGGCGCGCTCGCGGCGCCCGCGGTGCCACGGCCAGGCGAGCGCGAAGGCGAGCGCCCACGCGAGCAGGCTCGCCGTAGCCGTGACGGCGACGACCGGGAGCGTGCGCACCGGCGAGATCGAGCCCGGCTCCCGCGCCGCCAGGTCGACCGCCGCGTCCAACCAGCCGAGCCCCAGCGCGAAGGCCGGGCCGACCAGCCAGGCCGTGCGCCGCGCCGCCGTCCTCAGGGCCGGATCTCGAACACGGCGCCCGCGCTGAGCCCGATGTTGTCCGGCGGGGCGAACCCGGGATCGCGCTGCCAGTACTGGGCGTACACGGTGTCGCCCGCGCTCAGCACGTGGCTCGCCATCCAAGCCTGGGAGGCGTGGAAGTCGTAGCCACCGGAGCAGTCGTTGGGCGGCGGGTTGCCCCCCGAGTGCTGAAGCGGCGTGCGCACCAGCGGCGGTTTGACGCACAGCGTGCCGCCGGCGAAGGGCGTGTTGGCGCTCGAGCGGCCGTGGAAGAAGAGCCCGAGCTTGTTGTTCAGGACCTGCGTCGCGACCACGTGGAAGTCGTCGGCGCCGGTCAAGGTCGGCTTGCCGGTGAAGGCGAGCAGCGGGGCGCAGCCCTGGCTGTTCGTCTTGGGCGTGCAGTAGACCGCCGGCGGCTGGTAGGTCGAGAAGAACTGCGCGTACGCGTCGACCGAGACGCCGGGACCGTCCCAGCAGACGAGCACGTCTTCGCCGCTCCAGGTCATCTCCACGTCGGGGTTGCGCTGGTTGCCGGCGGTGGTCGTGTTGACCACGAAGTCCGGGCCGATGCCGTTGCCTTGGGGGTCGAAGCGCCGCGCGCGGATGTCAGCCGAGCCGCTCGACCAATCTTCCCAGGCGATGACGAAGCCGCCGAAGGCGTCCGCCGCCAGGTGCGGGTTGAGCTGGTTCGCCGCGGTGGTCGTGTTCACCGCGAACTCCGGCCCGATCGGCGCGCCGTCGTGGTCGAAGCGCCGGGCATAGATGCCGGTGCCGCTGCCGTCGAGGGTCTGGTCCTCCCAGGTCACGATGTAGTTGCCGAGGCCGTCGGCGGCGGCGCGGGGCTGCTTCTGGTGTCCGACGGCGTAGCTCGGCGTGTTCAGCGGGTAGTCGGGCCCGAGGGGACTCGCGTTCGCGTCGAAGAGCCGCCCCCAGAGGTTGGTCCCCGTGCCGACGCCGCCGTGGGCGGAGTAGTCGACGTACACGAAGAACATGCGTCCGTCGGGCGCGACCGCGACGTCGGGGAGCGTCTGGCCGCCGCTCGTGTAGGTGTTGATCAGGACGTCGCCGGTCAGGAACTGGCCGTCCGGCGTGACCAGCCGGAAGATCGAGTCGCCGGCCCAGGTGCCCGACCAGGCGATGACCCAGCCGCCGCCGGGCAGGTTGTCGATCAGCGGGCGCCACTGCGAGGCCTGCCAAACGACGTTGATCTGGATCTCGTTCCCGAGCGGGACGTGGTTCGCGTCGAAGATGCGCGCGAAGATCCCCATGATCTCGCCGTCGTAGCCGAAGCGCTCCGAGAAGGCGACGATGAAGTTGCCGCTCACCGGGTCGAGCGAGACCTCGGCCTCGTCCTGGATGTGCTGGGTCAAGGTGGGGTTGACCGAGAGGTTCGGCGTCAGCGGCTTGGCGTCGAGGTCGAACACGCGCGCGTAGACGTCCTGCCCGCTGTTGAAGGAGAAGGCCCAGCGCGAGCCCGCTGGGTCCGCGGAGACGCGCGCCCAGGTCTGGTCGTAGTTGACGCCCAGGTTGACGATGAACTCAGGACCTCGCGGGGCGAAGTAGCCGGACTGGGCGAAGGCCGCGGGCGCGCAGACGAGGGCGCCGGAGCTCGCGCAGATGAGGATCGACGGGATGGGGGAGCGGATGGGGGCCTCCTGGCGCGCCGGCGGCGCAGCCGGAGTCCAGGCTACAGGGGTGGCGCGGAACCGTCCATGCGGGGATCGCTGGCATCGCCAAGACCAGGCCGGATGCAAGCGAGCTGTCCGTGATCATGCGGACAGCAAGGAGGGCTGCGCTCCAGCGCTCCACCTCGACCCTCCGACCTTCGGGCGCGAAGCTCCTTCTCTCGACTCCGCGTCCGGATCAGCGATCGAGCGTCAGATCCGGACGCGGGGCGTCCTCGCGGCCGTCTGCGGCCGCGAGGACGCTCGCAGGGCGCCCCTGCAGCGCCGACGGCCGCCTCGGGAGCTCTCTCCTCGCCGTGCCGGCGCTACTGCAGGACGGCGATCAAGCCCGCCATGTTCTCGAGCTTCCCGAACCCCTCCGCCTTGATGCCGCTCCAGAGATCGGGCTTTCCGCTCATCTCCGTCGCACGCTGCAGGAAGATCGGGTCGCCGGTCAGCTCGTAGCCGTACGCGAACGAGGTCCAGGTCTGGTACTTGTCCGGGCCGTTCCCGCTCCCGCCGGAGGGGATCGAGCCGCAATAGGGGGCGAGCAGCGGGTCGAGCGGCGCGACGGCCAGGTGCGACCACGGGCCGCTCCAGCTGCCGCTGCTGCCGGCGTGCCACGCCATCGGTCCGATCATCGCGTAGACCGAATGCTCGATGACCTCTCCGATCTTCTGGAAGCGCAGGACGTCGGCGTCGCGCAGCACGCTCTCGCGCAGGCTCCAAAGGGCGTTCTCGCCGATCGCCTGCTCGATCGACTGGCGGCCCTTGTACGACCCGTTGAGCAGCTTGGGCGAGACCATTGCCTGGATGAAGCCGTTGCAGGAGGACTGCCCCATGGCGACCGTGTCGGCGATCGTCTGCATCCAAGGCCGGATGTCGGCGCGCCATGCGGGATCCGAGACCGAGTAGGCCGCGCAGGCCGCATCCAGGCCCCAACCCTCGCCGCGGCCGAAGGCCATGCCGGTGCCCGGGTAGGCCTGCACGGTCTGGATCGCGCTCAGCAGCCCGGAGCCCTGCACGGCGCCGCTCGCGCTGTTCGGCATGTCGTGCCAGGAGAGCCGGAACAGCTCGGCCGCCTGCCTCAAGTCGTCCTTGGCCGCGGCGTCGTTGCCGAGCCAGGCGAGGACCTTGAGCGAGCGCGTGTAGCGCGTGTAGTGCTGGAAGTCGATCGGGCTGTAGGCGCAGATGTCGACCTCGTAGCTCGGCGTCAAGCCCACCGACTTCACGTGGTCCGCCTGCCAGGTCGGCGCCTTCTTGTAGCCGAAGGGATCGGTCGCCGAGCCGATCGTGACCGGCTTGAGGAAGAAGCTGAAGTTGACGTAGTCGCCTTGCGCCCCGTGCACCACCCAGTCGGAGAGGCACGTCGTCTCCCCGTCCTTGTCGTAGAGCGCGACCGGCTGGCGGTCGGTGTACATGCGGTGGGCGATCTGCGAGGTCCGGTATCCCTCCCGCGAGGAGACCTCGGCGGTCATGAAGCCGTCGAAGAGCCACACCTCCGTGCCGCCGGTCATCCCGCCGTACTTGACCCCCCAGGGGTGAGCCCAGCCGAGCACCGGCGACGAGATGGGATAGGAATTGCCGGCGGCCCCGGTGCGCAGGAGCTGCTCGAGTCCCTTGAAGGTGCTCTTGAGCTTGCTCTCGACGGTCGAATGACCCAGGTAGCTCAGGTCGGGGAGCTTGTGGCGCTGGGGGAAGTAGCGCGAGGTCAGGGGATTCCACCAGGAGTACAGCTCGCCGCCGTCCGGCGACGGGCCGCGGCGCGCGTAGCCGAGCCACTCCATGTCGAGCAGGCTGCGCGCCTCGGCCTCCTTGCCCGCGGGAGCGAGCGCGAGGCGGCGCACGAACTGCGCCTGCGGCGGCATGACGTGCATCTCGCCGCTCGCCATCGGCGCGACGATCGGGTAGGCGACCGCGCCGTTTTTCGCGTAGGGCGCGCCGAAGTAGGGGTCCTCGACGTCCTGCTGCAGCGTCCAGCCGCTCGGCACCACGAGCTCGAGCCGGCTGAAGTACACCTTCCCCAGCGGGTCGTCCTGGGGGTCGGACTTGTCGGCTCCGCTCGGCCCGTTGTTGACGTGCAGGTCGAGGGACACGGCGTCGCCGGCGCGCCAGGCGGTCGCGTAGGCGTGCGCGCCGAAGAAGTGCGGCAGGGCTCCGTCCGGGGCGCCGAGCTTCGGGCCCAGCGGCCTCATCGTGCCGTAGGTGGCCACCTGGACGGCCGCCGGTCCCTTGCGCAGGATCCGCGCCGCGCCGTTCCCCACGTGCTTGCGCACGTCGCGGAACAGGTCGAGCCGGTACTCGTTGCCGAAGACGTCGTAGCCCAGGAGCAGCACCTTGCCGGGCCTGAGCAGCTCGGCCACCGCCTCGGTGGCGGGCAGCGGGCCGCTGGCGTGCGGGTCGTCGACGACCTGGTATTGGACCTTGACGCCCGCCGCGATGCCCGCCGGGCGATCGACCTGGGCGAGCACCTCGACGACGTCGGCGCCGTCCTGGTCGTCGGGGTAGCGTGAGACGATCTCCATCTGCGTCGGGACCACGTTCCCGTCGCTGTTGCGGATCGAGAACGGGAGTTTGCCGTCCGCGCGCGGGAAGGTCCCCTTGGGCACGGGCACGGTTCCGTGCAGCACGAAGCTCGGGACGGAGGGCGAGGAGAGCTCGAGCACCGCGACGACGGCGCCGCCGCCGTTCTCGGGGGGCGGATCGCCACCGCCGTGGGTGGCGAACAGGGCCGTGCTCGCGCCCGAGCCGGATCCGGAGCCGGCCGAGCAGGCCGGGAAGGCTGCCACAGCGGCGATCAGGGCGACGAACGCCAACCGCGGAACGGACTGGATGGGTACGGAGACCCTGGACGATGCCGCCCTCGGGCGGCCGTTCGAAACTTGCATCCTGACTGACTCCCCTCTGGGGCCGCCCACCGGCGGCCGGTGCTGTTCTTCCGGGACGCTCTTCGGAGAGCGGGGAGTCGGGACTGGAAGGGATCGGCGGTTTTTCTGGCGGGGGTGGGGAGGGCGCGGGGTTGGAGATGCCTGCAGCCGCCGGACGAGTCCAAACCCACCGGGCTTCGAAGAACGGGAGCCCTTGGGCCTAGTGCGGGTGCTGGACGGGTCGCGCCGAGCCTGCCGGTGGCAATGTAGCTCCTCGTAGCGCGGGAGACGGTGGACTTCCGCAGGACGCGCGAGCGCCTGTACACCTCCGTGCGGGATCGCTTGTCTGAACCTCGCTTGGCCTTCTTCGGCCCACGGTGCCGCGGTGTGCTCACTGCCCGCGGATCTCGAACGCCACTCGCGGAACCCACTCGCCCACGTCGTTTGCCACGTTACGGCGGGAGGTCTGGCATGGCGTCATGGACTACGAGCGCATCATCACGATCGAGCCCGGCAAGCGGGGCGGCAAGCCTTGCATCCGCGGCTTGCGGATCACGGTCTACGACGTGCTCGAGTACCTCGCCTCCGGTATGACGCAGGTCGAGATCCTGCGTGATTTCCCGGACCTGACAGCGGAGGACATCCGGGCGTGCCTCGCATTCGCCGCGGACCGCGAGCGCCGGTTGATGATCCTTCCGGCGTGAAGCTGCTCCTCGATCAGAACCTGTCACCACGGCTGGTCGCGGAGCTGGAGGAGGATTTCCCCGGCTCGCGGCACGTCCGGGAGTTCGCCCTGGAGCGCGCGGACGATGGGGCGAGCTGGCAGTTCGCCCGAGAACAGGGGTTCGCGATCGTGTCGAAGGACGCGGACTTCCACCAGATGAGCTTCCTCCACGGTCATCCGCCCAAGGTCGTGTGGCTTCGCTTGGGCAACTGCACGACCGACCAGATCCTGGCCGCGCTCCGGCGCCATCTGGATCACATCGCGACGTTCGACGCGACCGAGGACGCGGCGTTCCTGGCACTCCCATGACCGGCGGGACTGCGCTGGCCGCCCCGTCGGGTGCAGCCTGCCGCGCACCGGCGCCGCCCGCGGTCGGCCCGTCCTACAGCCTGACGTACTCGAACTCGACCGGCTTCCCGTCGATCCCCTTCGCCGGCGGCGCGATCCAGCTCGCGATCTTGCCCTTCTCGTAGCAGGCGACCATCAGGCTCTTGAC
>DATKBQ010000154.1:0-13751 GCA_035546375.1 Planctomycetota bacterium
CTCGGCGGCCGAGAAAATGGAACTTCGACTACGACTCGGACGTTGCCAGCTCGCGCGGGCCGCTGTCGCCGCCGAAGAGCTCGATCCGCGGCTCGCGGCCGAAGCGGCGGGCGAATCGCTCGCGCACCCGGTCCAGGGCCGGCTCGGCCCCGCGCTCGAGCAGGATCACCGCGCAGCCGCCGAAGCCGGCGCCGGTCAGGCGGGCGCCGAGGACGCCGCTCTCCGCGGCCGCCGACTCGACCAGGCAGTCCAGCTCCGGCACGGACACGTCGTAGAGATCGCGCAGCGAGGCGTGCGACTCGAGCATGCGCCGACCAAACGACGGCAGATCGCCGGCGAGCAGCGCCTCGCGCGCCTGGAACGTGCGGCGCACCTCGTGCAGGACGTGCGTCGCGCGGGCGCGTAAGGTCGGCTCCAGATCGCCTCCATGGCGCTCGAGCACCTCGAGCCCCACGTCGCGCAGGCAAGTCGCCTCCGGCGCGTGTCGCCGCAGCCCACGGAAGGCGAGGCTCGCCTCCTCCACGCGTTGGTTGAAGGCGCCTTGGGCCAGCTCGCGCCGGACGAGCGTGTCGGCGACGGCCACGCGGGCGACGCCGGGGTCGATGGGCAGGTGCTCCCAGCTCGCGTCCTTGCAGTCCAGCCACAAGAGATGCCCGGGGCGCGCCAGGCCGACCGCGTAGGGGTCCATGATTCCGCACAGGACGCCGACGAAGCCGCGCTCGGCGTCCAGCGCGGCCTGGACGCGCTCGTGCGGCCCCAGGCCGAGGTCCCACACGCGGTCGAGCGCGAAGGCCGTGCCGACGCAGATCGAGGCGGACGAGGAGAGCCCGGCGCCGACCGGCAGGTTGCCGCCGAAGAGGATCTCGAGCCCGCGCCCGGCACCGCGCACGGCCAAGCCGCGGATCACCCCGCTCGGGTAGTCCGACCAGCGCCCGGCTCGGCTGGCGGGAGGGCTGGCGAGGTGGAAGCGGAACTCACCCTCCTCGGAGGTCGAGCGCAGGCGGACTTGGTCATCGCTGCGCTCGCGGACCGCCAGGAAGGTCCCGCGGTCGATCGCCATGGGCATGACCGGCCCGCCGTTGTAGTCGAGGTGCGCGCCCATCAGGTTGACACGCCCGGGCGAGAAGAACGCGCGCACGCTCCCGCCGCGGCCGAAGGCGCGCTCGAAGCTCCGGACGTGCTCCTCCAGGGCCTGGGCCGCGGGGGCGACGCCGGCCACGCCGCCGCCTCGCGTGCTCGCCGGCCCCTCCATCGCTTCGAGCATACACCGCGCGCGCGGGCGGTGAGCGGCCCGCGGGCGCATTGCGACGCGGGACGGGCGCGGCTATGTTCGAGGGTCGCATGCTCCATCGGCCGAGCGAGAGCCGCGCCCGGCGCGCGGAGACGGGCGCGTGGCCGCTGGCGCTGGGGATCGCGCTCCTGTGCGTCTCTTGCAGCAGCCTCGCGTTCGAGCGCGAGACGCGTACCTCGGGCACCTTCCGCTCGAGCGGCATCGCCGTCACGCTGCTCTCCTGGGACCTGCCCGACTCGGCGCTGAACATCGCGCGCGAGAACGCGGCGGACGCGCGGCTCGCCAACCTGAAGGTCGAGCGCATGCGCGTCTTCCCCCACCTGGGGCCGGTCGACTGGCTGCTGGACATCGTCGGCGTGCGCTACGCGAGGATCAGCGGGAGCTGGGGCTCCGCCGAGTAGCGCTCGCGAAGGCGGTCCGCAGGCGCCAGAGGGCGATCCAGCCCAGGATCTTCGTCCCTGCGCCGAGCGTGCCGAAGAGCGTGCCCGTGATCTTGCTCCGGCCGATCCGCGGCCGGTAGCGCACGGGAACCTCGACCACGCGCTGGCGCTGCGCGTGCGCCTTGAGCTGCATCTCGATCGTCCAGCCGAACCCGCGGTCGCGCATGCCCAGGCGCCGCAGGGCGCCGGAGCGTATGGCCCGAAAAGGACCGAGGTCGGTGGCGTGCGCGCCGAAGAGGAGCCGCATCAGGAAGCAGGCGAAGCGGTTGCCGAGCCAGGCCTGCGGCAGCATCGCGTCCATGCGCGCTCCGCCCAAGATGCGCGAGCCGATCACGAGGTCGGCGCCGCCCGCGAGTAGCGGATCGAGGATCCGCGGAAGCTCCTCTGGGAAGTCGGAGTGGTCGGCGTCGAGGAAGACGACGACGTCATCGTCCCCCAGCGGCGGCACGAGCCGGCTGGCGGGATCGGGATGGGTCCCCCACAGGCACGCGAGACCGGCCAAGCAGGCTTGGCCGTAACCGCGCACGGGCTCGCCGACGACGAGGACACCCAACGAGCGCGCCAGCTCCGCCGTGCGGTCGCGCGAGCCGTTGTCGACGACCACGACGTGGTCGACCCGCTCGCGCGGGAGCTCGGCCAGGACCAGCGGCAGCGCCTCTTCCTCGTCCCGCGCCGGGATGACGACGGCTACCAGCGGCGCCCGCCGGGCTTCAGCGCGGTCCATCCGCCGCCGCGCCGTCCTCCCGACGCAGGATCACCCAGCCGGCCGTGCTGGCGACCGGCCCGATCAGCTCGCCGCGCGGCCGCTTGAAGAGCCGGTCGAAGAACTCCGGCACCGCGCTGGTGCGCCGCCGCACCCAGCCCTGATCGCCGCCGCGCTCGCGCGCGCCGGAGTCGTCGTGCTCGCGCGCGAGCACCGCCATGTCCTCGCCGGCGCGGATCCGCTCGGCCAGATCCTGCGCGAGCCGCTGGGCCTCGGCGTGGGTCCGCCGCAACGCGGGATCGGCCCCCGCCGCGCCGTCGAAGGCAACGAGGATCGCGCGCACCCGCGCGAAGACGTCCTCGGCCAGGTCGGGATCGATCGCGGAGGGCTCCACGCGCTTCAGGATGTGCAGGCCGAGCGGCGACTCGACCGGCCCAATCACCTCGCCCACGCGGGCGCGGAACGCCGCGGCCTTGATCAGCGAGTCCTCGCTCCCGCGCTGGAAGAGCGCAAGCTGCCCCCCGCGCGCGGCGCTCGCGGGATCGTCCGAGACTTCGCGCGCGAGCTCCGCGAAGCTCTCGCCCGCGCGCAGCCGCTCGAGCAGCTTCGCCGCGCGCGCCTGCGCCTCGTCTCCGGTCCCGCCGACGAGAATCTGCAGGCAGCCGGCGTCGCGCTCGATGCGCTGCGCCACGTGGAAGCCTGCCTCGGTCTCGATCGGCTGGCTCATCTCCCCCTCTTCCGCCTGGAAGAGGAACTTGTCGAGCGGTGGCGCGAGCATCCCGGGACAGAACGTGCCGAGCACGCCGCCGCGCACGGCGCTGGGATGGTTCGACGAGCTGCGCGCCAGCTCCTCGAAGTCGGCGCCCTCGCGCAGCTTGCCGGCGATGCTGGCCGCCCGTTCGGCAGCCTCGGCCCGCGTGCGGACAGGGCGCGAGCGCTCGCCGTGGGCCACGACGATCGTGCGCAGCGCCCGGGAATCGGGCGGCTCGTCGGTGAGATAGACGGGCGCGACGAGGATCGAGCCCTGGAGGCACAGCGCGAGGAGCACGGCGGGACACTATAGGACGCAACGCCAGGCCCCGAGCTCCATGCTCCGACCGCGGCATTCGTCTTCGATTGCTCGACCCCATCGCCAGATTCTTGGCATGGGCCCTTGCCCGAGCGCTCACCCGCTCACGCGCGGCGCCAGCCGCTGAACCGTGTTCGAGGCCAGGTGATCACCCTCGGGAGTCCGGCCGGGGGCGATCCAATTCCCGGAGTCGTGCGGTCGGAGTTGCCCTCCCGCGCCGTGGAGGAGGCCGTGAGGCCGACGCCCCGCGGGCCGCTCGACGCTGGCGCCGCTCCGCTCGCCGAGGATCTCGACCCGACGAAAGCGCTCCTCGAGGAGGCGCTGCAGCGCGGTAGCATGTCGCTCGTGGTAGAGCCGTTCGAGCTCAAGATGCAACGTGGCGGGGCGTCTGCCATCCGCGAAGCGGAGAGGTTCTTCATGCGCGAAGACGCCGTCCATCGCTCGCTGCGCAAGATCACGAGCAAGCTGAAGGAGCTGGAGATCCCCTACGCCGTGGCTGGCGCGATGGCGTTGGTCGCACACGGGTACGACAGGACGACGGTGGATGTCGACGTGCTGGTGCCGGCCGACGCGTTGTCTCGACTGCATGCCGCGCTCGACGGGCTCGGCTATCTCCCGGCTTTCGCCGGCAGCAAGGCTCTCCGCGATACCGAGACCGGCGTGCGGATCGGCTTCCTCGTAGCCGGCCAGTTCCCGGGCGACAGCAGAGCCAAGCCGGTTTCCTTCCCGGATCCGTCGACGGCTGCCGTCGAGATCGACGGCATCCGGTTCCTCTCGCTGGAGAAGCTCATCGAGCTCAAGCTCGCGTCGGGCATGACCAACGCCGGTCGGCTCAAGGACCTCGCGGACGTGCAGGAGCTGATTCGCGTCCTCCGGTTGGATGAGGGTTTCGCTGATCGGCTCGACGCCTTCGTCCGACCGAAGTATTCCGAGCTGTGGAGCGCTTTAGCCTCGACGAAGGACTCCGATCCTTCCGGTTAGTCCAATGGGTTGGACCACTGCCGCGGGTGTCCCGATCCTGAAAGGCCTGTTCGGGAAGCGAGGCCCGCGCCATCAGTAATCCATGCCGAGCGAGGACCAGCCGCACGGCCGCACATGCGATCCGACAGTTCTAGGCTGAGTTCCCTGAATCGCCTGGGGGTCGCAATGCCGGCAGGCCATCAGACCGCTAGCAGCCGCTCGGCGCGCAGCCAGCGCACGGCCTCGTGCAAAACCTCGGCGAACGGGCGCGGGGTCCAGCCGAGCTCGCGGCGGGCGCGGGCGGAGTCGAAGCTGAAGCGGGTGGCGAGCATGCGCAGGGCCTGCGGGGCGAATAGCTCGAGCGGGCGCAGGCGGTCCGCGACGCTCGCGGCGGCGATGGCGGCGCGCCAGGCTAGGTTGGGGCACGTAGCCAGCGGCGGCGCGACGTCCAGCTCGACCGCGGCGAGTTCCAGGAGCTCGCGCAGCGATAGGCGGGACTCGGTCAGGATGTAGCGGCGGCCGCGAGCGCCGCGCTCGAGGGCCAGCACGGCGCCCTCGGCGACGTCGTCGACGCCGACCACGGAGAGCGCGCCGGGCGGGGCCAGCTTCAGGCGGCCGCTCGCGAGCTGGCGCAGGAAGCGCACGGTGTTCGAGCCGCGCGAGCCAGGGCCGAAGACGGCGCCGGGGTTGATCGCGACCACGTCCAGATCGGCCGCGGCGGCGAGCGCGATCTCCTCGGCTTCGCGCTTGGTGTCGACGTAGGCGCAGCGCAGCTCGGAGCCGTTGAAAGGCGAGTCCTCGTCGAGCACCTCGCCCGGGCGCGCGTGGCCGACGGCGACCACCGAGCTGACGTGCAGGAGCCGGCCCGCGCCGGCGCGGCGGCACACGGCGACCACGTTGCGCGTGCCGCCGACGTTGACCGTGCGCAGGAGCTCGCGGTCGGCGCTCTTGTAGCTGATCACCGCGGCGCAGTGGACCACCCACGGAGCCGGCCCGAGCTCCGCTGCGCGCGTCTCGTCGAGCGCCCGCTCGAGCGAGCCGGCGTCACCGACGTCTCCGCCGTGCCAGCGGACGTTTACGCCCGCGAGCCGATAGCGGTCGGAGCTCGCGCGCGCGAGCACGTGCACCGTGTGCCCGCGCGCCGCGAGCGAGCGCGCGATCCTCGAGCCGATGAAGCCTGTAGCACCGGTCAAGAGGACCGGCGGGCTCATGCTCGGTGCGCAGGCAGCTGCACCCGCGCCACCGTGCCCGGGCCGGGCTCGGCCGGCACCAGCTCGATCGTCCCGCCCAGCTCCTCGATCACCCGCTTGGCGATCGCGAGCCCCAGGCCCGTGCCGCCGCTGCGGGTCGTGAAGTAGGGCTCGAAGAGCCGCGGGCGCACGTCCTCGGGCACGCCGGGGCCCGTGTCGCGCAGCTCGATCCGCACGCGGCCGTCGAGCTCGCGCACGTCCGCCTCCAGCCGGCCGCCCTCCTCCATCGCCTCGATCGCGTTCGAGACCAGGTTGAGCAACGCGCGCCGCAGGAGCCCGAGATCGGCGAGCACCTTGCCGCCGCCGCCGCTGCGCGCGAGCTCGATTCCGCGCTCGTGGGCCCAGGCCGCGTCCAGCGAGAGCACCTCGTCCACCAGCGCCCCGGCGTCGATCTCCTCCAGGCTCGGCTTCGGCGCGCCGGTGAGCGCGTGGAAGTCGGAGGCAATCTCGCGCAGGTGCTCGACTTGACGCGAGATCGTGTTCAACGTGCTCTCGAAGATCTTGTCGAACTCCGGGCTATTCTCCCGCTTCGCACGCCGCAACAGGTCCGCCGAGAGCTTGATCGGCGTCAGCGGGTTCTTGATGTCGTGCGCGACCTGCCGCGCCATCTCGCGCCAGGCCGCGTCCTTTTCGGCGCGCACGAGCTGGTCGCGCTTCTCCTTCAGCTCGGCGGTCATGCGGTTGAAGGCCTCGCCCAGCTCGCCGATCTCGTCGCGCGAGCGCACCTCGACCCGCGCGTCCAGGTCTCCCGCCGCGACCCGCCGCGTGTGCTGCTGCAGGGCCAGGATCGGCCCGGTCGTGCGCCGCGCCACCACCAGCGTCAGGAGCACGGCGAGCAAGAGCGCCACCAGCGTCGCGCGGAAGAGCAGCCCGCGCAGCTCCCCGACGGCGCGGAAGATGTCGTCGTTGTCGATGCCTACGCCGACCACCCAGCCGAAGCCGCCCTCCTCGGGCGGCGCCGTGTGCTTGAACGCGGCATTCTTGCGCTTGTCGCGGAAGGTGTACTCCCGGTAGAGCCCCCAGTCCTCGGCGCGCGCGTCCTCGACCATCTGCGGCAGGCCGATCTTGGGGCCGGAGACGCGCTCGCCGTACAGCTCCGGGTCTTGGTGGGCGATGATGGTGTCCGCGTCGGAGTCCCAGATCCAGGCGTAGGCGGACGGGAACTCCTCCGGTCCCACCAGCCCCTGGAAGTAGCTCTTGAGCACCGGCTGGCGGATCTCGTCCTGGATGATCCGCCAGTTCACGAGGCTGTAGAGCACGCCGATCACCTGCTCGGGATCGCGCAGCGAGAAGACAGGCGCGGCGAAGGCGATGTGGTAGTTCTCCGGGTGCACGCCTGGTGCGGGGTTCGCCGGCACCACGAAGTCCGAGCGGTGCGGCCCTACGCGCGCGCTCTCGCCGCGCAGCCCGGCCTCGAACCAGGGCTCGGAGGTGAGATCGCGCGCGGCGAGCGCCTCGAGCACGCGGCCCGGGAGCCGGCGTCCCTGCGCGTCGCGCGTGCTCGAGGCCACGAGCGTCCCCTCGTAGTCTGCCAGCAGGATCAAGTCGCTTCCCGGCTGGGTCTCCACCGCCGTGTCGAGTTTCCGTGCCAGCAGGTCGCGAAACGTCCGCTCCGGCTGGCCCTGCTCGCGGATCGCCCAGTCGCAGATGGAGTCCGCGGCGAGCTGGCGCATGTCGCGGTTGTGCTCGTCGATGTCTCGGTCGACCTGGGACGAGAGGTCCGCCGCCAGGCCCTTGAGCGAGTAGAGCACCACCTCGCGCGCGAGCCGGTCGGCCATCTGGTGGTCGACGAAGATCGCGAAGGCCACGAACGGCACGGCGACCGCCACCAACACCGCCAGCAGGAGCTTGGTCGAGATGCGGCGTATCATGCGGCCCCGTGCGCGATCCGCAGCGTATCCTGCTCGTCCGGCTGTCGCACCTGGGCGACGTCGTCCACGCCCTGCCGCTCTTCCACGCCCTGCGCTCGCGCTTCCCCGCGGCGCGCATCGCCTGGGTCACGCAACCGGAGTACGCCGAGCTGGTGGCGCCGCTGCCGGGCCTCGAGCGCGTCCTCGTCTTCGGCCGCCGCGAAGGCGCGCGCGCGTGGCTGCGGCTGCGGGACGACATCCAGGCCTTCGACCCGGACCTGGCGGTCGACGCGCAAGGGAACTTCAAGAGCGCGCTCGCCGTGCTCAGCGCGGGCTCCGCGCGCCGAGTCGGGCTCCACCGCTGCGATTGGCGCGAGCCGCTCGGGGCGCTGGCGCTCAGCGAGACGGCCCCGCCCGCGCCTGGCGGAGCGCCGCACGCCGTCGACCGCATGCTCGCGCTCGCCCGCCACCTGACCGGCGCCGGCGACGAGCCGCGCTGCGACCCGGCGCTGAGCGATGCCGAGCGCGCCCACGGTCGCGAGGTCCTCGAGCGCCTGCTCCCAGCCCGCCGCGCAGGCGCCGAGCGCGCCGTGCTCGTGCAGCTCGCCGCCGCGGGCGACGTGCGCTCCTGGCCGGCGGAGCACTTCGAGCGGCTCCTTCGAGCGCTCGACGCCGCCGGCAGGCCCGCGCTCGCGATCTCGGGCCCGGCGGAAGAGGCGCTCGGCCGCGAGCTGGAGGCGAGCCTCGGCGCGGGCAGCGGCCGCATCGCGCACTGGGTCGGACAGCGCGGCCTGCGCGAGCTGGCGGCGCTGTTCCAGGCGGCGGGCGAGCGCGGCGCGCTGCTGGTCGCCTGCGACTCCGGCCCGATGCACCTCGCAGCCGCCTGCGGGCTGCGCGTGCTCGCGCTCAGCGGGCCCCAGGACCATGGGCGCACCGGGCCCTGGCCTCCCGCAGCGCCGATGCACGCGCATGCCGCCAACGGCCACCCCCATCGCGTCCTGCGCGCCGATCCGGGGCCCGCCTGCGCGCCCTGCTTCGCGCGCCGCTGCTCCCACGAGCGCGGGCCGGTCTGCATGCGCGACATCACGGCCGCGCGAGCCGCCGAGGCTGCGCTCGAGCTGACGTCGGCTTGACCTGGGAGGCCTGCGGCGATGCGGATGGTCCATTACTTCCTCGTCGCGGCCATCCTGTTCGTGCCGGCCCTTGTCTGGACCGCCGCGACCGGCGCGCTGGACGCGGAGGCGCACCTGTGGGCCGGGCTCTTCACCGCAGTGCTCGGGATCGCTCTGCACACACTGGTGATCCTGTTCATGATCGTCACCGGGCGCGTCCTCAAGGAGGCGATGCGAACCCGGCCCCTGGGGCCGGTCTTCCTGGAGGAGCTGAACCAGTTCTTCGCCGAGAAGCGCGCGTACCCGCTCGCGGGCCTGGGGGCGGTCTCGATCGTCACGGCCGGGGTCTTGGGCTTCGCGCCGCGCGGCTTCGGGATCGCCCCGGCTTGGCACGTGGCGGCCGGCGCGATCGCGCTCGCGCTCAACCTGTGGGCGGTGCTCGAGGAGCACCGCGCCCTGCGCGGGAACCAGGCTCTCCTCGACCGCACGGCCGCCGAGCTGGATCGCCTCGACCGCGAGCAACCCGCGGGCGCGCGGGCCGAACCGCAGGGGGTTGCGGACGGGATCGAGCCGCGGCACCTCGCGCGCTGGGGCGCCATCATCGCGGTCAGCGCCTGGCTGCCGTACCTGTACTGGGGGCTGATCAACTGGCGGGGAGACCTCACGCGGGTGAGCCTGCACCCCTGGATCGAGATCTCGGGGCTCGGGCTCGTGCTCTGGTGGCTCGGCCGTCGCGGGCCGCGCTGAGGACGCCCATGGGGACCCCGATAGGGACATCGGGGGGGGCTGCGAGCGAGCGATACCGCTAGCGGGGCTTGGACCCCTCCGGGGCCGGCGGAGGCGCAGTCTCGGGCGCAGTCCGGGCCGCTTCGAGCGCGCGGAGCTGCTCGCGCACGTCGCGGTACTCCGGCCAGAAGACCTCGAAGCGCCGCAGGATCGACCCGCGCTCGCCGAGGTCCTGCGTGGCCGCTGCTTGCGCGTAGAGGCGCCGCGCGTCGGCCACGTAGTCCTCCAAGGTGTCGCGCCGGGCGATCGCGTCGCGGTAGAAGGGCGCGAGCTCGAGCAAGTCGCCGTAGGCGACGATCGCCTCCTCGAAACGGTTGTCGGTCTCCAGGGCGCGCGCGACGTCGTAGAGCTGCCCGAGCCGCGCCTCCTGCACTGCGGCGCGCGCTCCCTCCAGCTCCTCGGCCTGGACAGCGCTCAGCTCGGCGGCCTCGGCGAGGCTCGCCTCGGCCTCGTCGAAGCGCCGCGCGAGGGTCAACTGCTGGGCCCGCCGCAGGAGCTCCGACGAGCGCTGCTCGCGCTCCATGCGCTCCAGCCCGAGCCGGGCTTCCGCGTGCTCGGGGTCGATCAGGAGCGCCAGGCGGTACTCGTTGCGCGCCGCGGCGAAGTGCTCCTGCGCCTCCATCGCGCGCGCCACCTCGTAGCGCTCGTCCGCCAGCATGCCCTCGATCTGGGTCCGGCGCTGGCGCGCGCGCGCATCGCCAGGAGCGTACTTGAGCGTGTAGGAAAAGCTCCCGCGCGCCTGCTCGAGCCAGTAGTCGTCGAGCGCGCGGATGCCTTGGCGGTAGTACTTCTCGCCCATGCCCGCGCGGTAGTTGGTGTGCAGGAGGACCCGCTGGAGCCCCTGCTTGGCGCGCGCGTCGTCGGGGTCGTAGGAGAGCGCCCGCTCGTAGGCCGCCCGGGCCTCCTCGAGGTCGTCCCTCCCCTGCCACTCGAGCGCCTCCTCGTAGGCCTGCCGCGCGAGCTTGTCGCTGGTGCGCGCGACCCAGTCCTCGATCTCGGGGACGCCCGGCGCCAGCTCTTGCGCCTGGCGGAACAGCTCGAGCGCCTCCTCGTCGCGATCCTCGAAGGTCAGCTCGCGCCCGCGCGCGACGAGCCAGGCGGCCGAGGCCAGGCGGTGCTGCGACTCGGCTGCCGGGTCGTTCGGCCGCTCTTCCTTGCGGCGCGCGGCGAGCTCGAGCGCGCGGTCGTGCTCGCCGTGGGCGATCAACCAGCCGACGTTCCGCTCCTCGGGCTCGCGCCCGCGCGTCGAGGCGCAGGCGGCGAAGGACGCGGCGAAGAGCGCGAATGTGACGGCGGCGAGCGCCGTGCGGCGGGTCTTGGATCTCATGCGGCAGCGGGCGGGCGCGCGAGCATGGGTCAAGACGCGCGAGCCTTCCATTCCTTCCCATGGGCGCCCGCGTGAGGCGCGGGCCGGGGTCCTCGCAGGATCCATGCAGGATCGTCGTAAACTATTGTCCATAAATTATTTACGGTCTCACGTCAACTGCGCATACCGCCGAACAGGACCGCCCCCAGGCTGCCGAAGAGCAGGACCGGCAGCCAGCTCGAGATCAGCGGCGCGAGGTCGCCCTCCATGCCCAGGGCGCGGCAGACGAAATCGACGGCGAAGTAGAAGACGCACAGGAGGAAGCCCGCGACCAGGCCCTCGACGTGCTTGCCGCGCTCCTGGCCGACCATGAACGGCAGCGCCACGAGGAGCAGCACCAGGTTGGCCAGCGGGAACGTCAACAGGTACTGGAGCAGCGTCTGGTACTCCGCGCTCGAGGGGTCGCGGCGCAGGAGGTCCTCGACCTCGGCGAAGGAGAGCTGCAGCACGCCCTCGCGCGCCTTCAGGGCAGTGCGCACGTCCTCCGGCGTGAAGCTCAGGCCCTCGAGGACGCGGATCGGCCGCTCGAGCGCCCCCTCGCCGCCGCTCTCGACGACCCCGCCCTCGAGCAGCCAGGTCGGCCCGTCGGGAGAGCGCACCCAGCGACCGCGCTCGGCTCGGACCAGCTCGATCGCCTTCCCGCGGCGCAGGGTCGCCTGCAGGTCGACGAACTCACGTCGCGCCGGGCGATACTCGCCGAGGCGAATCACGTTGCCCAGGCGGTCGCGCAGCCAGACCTTCTTCTCGATCCGCTCGGTGCGCTGGTTCTCGAGCACGTCCAGCAGCGCCTCGCGCTGGGGGCCGATCGTCCGAGTCGCGACCTCGCGCAGGGCGAACATCCCGAGCGCGGCCAGGGTCGCGCCCAGGAAGACCGGCGCGAGCATGCGCTGCGTGCTGATCCCGGCCGCCATGGTCGCGATCGTCTCGTTGTGGCGCGTGAGCCGCGAGACCGTGAACATGCCGGCGATGACCGTGACGTAGGGCCCTACCTCGAGGAACAGGAACGGGATCGACAGCACGTAATAGCGGGCGATGTCCAAGGTCGAAGCGGTGCGCCCGTCGGGCCACGGCTCGAAGAAGGAGAGGTTCGATGCGAGGTTCAGGACGATCACCAGCCCCACGACCAAGAGGAATGCCGTCGCGTAGGAGGCTACGAACAGGCCGCCGACGTAGCGGTCGAGCCTTCCTGCGGGGAGCAGACCTCCGAGCCTCACCGCGAGCTCAGCGCCGGAGCGCCTTCCAGCACAAGAACAAGCCCGCCACCAGGCCGAGCACGGTGGCCGACCAAGCCCCCACCCACTCCGGGACTGCCCCGGAGACGCCGAGCTCCTTCCCCAGCCGCATGGAAAGCAAGTAGTAGGCAAGAGCGTAAGCCACCGCCGCCGCCAGCGCGGCGAGCTGGGTCCCGCGCCGCAAGAGCAGACCGGTCGGGACGCCCAAGAGTAGGAACATCAAGCACGTCGAGGAGAGCGCGCGGCGCGCGTGGATCTCGTAGCGCGCCGCCGGCACGTTCTTCTCGGGGACTTCGCCGCGCGCCAGCGCCGCGCGCAGCTCGCGCGAGGTCTTGAATTTCCAGGACGCGCGGTTGGTCGTCCGCTCGCCGAACATCTCCTCGAGGCTGCGCCGCACCGTGAGCTGGCCGATGAACGTGTCGTGGCCCGAGTGCACGCTGCGGGCGTTCTCCAGGCGCAGGTTCAGGTGCGTCTTGGGCTCGTCGAACCAGATCGTCGCGACGTCGGCGACGATCGTCCGGTCGATCTGCTCGTCGGCCTCGGCGCTGTCGCGGCTGCGCGGCAGGTGGATCACGACGTCCTGGAACCGGTTCGGCTCGAGCCGGTCGCGGTACTGCGCGCTGAGGTAGAAGTCCTTGAAGACGATCTGGGTCCGGCCGGGGCTCAGGTTGCGCAGCAGGCGCATCGTCGCGCTCTTCTTGAAGTCGCTGCGCAGCATGTCCAGTCGCGGCTCCACGTCGGAGACCAGGACGTGGGTCGCGCCGGAGAGGACCAGGGCGACGGCCAGCGCCGGCAGCATCATCCGAGCGGGGCTGATGCCGGCCATGCAGATCGCGGTCCACTCGTTCTCGGCCGCCAGGCGCCCGTAGGTGGCGACGACTCCGAGCAGGAAGCCGATCGGGACCAGGTAGGGGAGCAGGTCCGCCAGCACGAGCGGCAGGTAGGCGAGCAGGACCGACATGCTCACGCCGCCCAGCTTGTAGACGGCGTTGACCGCGATCCCGGGGATGGCGATGAAGACCATGCCGCCGACGGCGATGGCGACGGCGACGAGGATCTGGCGCAAGAGGTAGACAGACAGGGTCAAGCGACGCGAGCATAGCGAGCGAGCGCGGACCCGCGAGGTCTTCCGAGGCCCGCGGCACGCGCGCGCTGCGCGCGCCCGTGCCGCAGCCGCGCCGTAGGCGCGGCGCGTCATCGGCAACCGAGGCTCGTCCCGGGCTTGCACCCCCTTGTCCTGCGGCGCGCGGCTGCCGCACGGTGCGCTGCGCGCGCGAAACCGACGACGTGCAGCGCCCAAGACCGGACGGGGTGAACGTTTGGAACCAGGCTCGTTCACCGATCGACGCGCCGCGCCTACGGCGCGGCTGCGGCACGGGCGCGCGTGCCGCGGGCCTCGCGGGTCCGCGCTCGCTCGCGATGCTCGCCGCGCTTGGACCCTGTACCTCTGAAGCTCAGCCTGCACCGCAGCGTCCGGCTCGAACGATCCCGCTCCGGCGAGCTGCACGTCATCAAGCGTTTCGAGCGCCGTGGCCACGGGCCCCTCGCTTCCGCACACGACCGCCGGCGCGCCCGGCGCGAGTACGAGCTGCTCTCCGCGCTCCACGCCCGAGGCCTGCCCGTTCCGCGCCCGCTCGGCATCGAGCGCCGAGACGGGGGCTGGGAGGTGGCGATGGAGTGGATCGAGGACGC
>DATKBQ010000155.1:0-2324 GCA_035546375.1 Planctomycetota bacterium
CGACGAGGAGATCGAGATCTCCACCGGGCGGCTGACCGCCGTGCTCGAGCCGATCCTGATCGTGATTCTCGCGGTTGTCGTGGGGTTCATCGTCATCTCGATCGTCCTACCCATCCTGCAAGTCGGCCAGATCCAGTGAACACCCCGGCGACAGCGCCGGGACAGCCCGGAGAACCCGCATGAAGACCTTTCGAACCCACCTGCCGGGCGCGGCGCGCGCCGGCTTCTCGCTCGCCGAGCTGATGGTCGTGATCGTCATCCTCGGCCTGCTCGCGACGATCGTCGTGCCGAACGTGTTGAGCCGCCTGGGCGAGGCCACCCAGACGACGGCCAAGATCGACATCGCTGCCATCGATCAGGCGATCGAGAACTACAGGATCAACAACATGGGCAACGCCCCCGACAGCCTGGAGATCCTGATCACGCCCGACGCGAACGGCAACACCTACCTCAAGAACTACACCGAGGTGCCCCTCGACCCGTGGAAGAACCCCTACTTCTACATTCCGCCGAGCGGCAACCAGGCCTACCGCGTCGGCAGCTACGGCAAGGACGGGCAGCCGGGCGGCGAGGGCGAGGACGCGGACATCGACAACTTCACGATCAAGTCGCGCAAGTAGGGCGCCGGCCGATCGCGACGGCTCGACCATGGATAGCGGCCTTCACGGAGCTCCGCGGTACGCGGCACGCAGCCGCTCGCGCGGCTTCACGCTGGTTGAGCTGATGGGTGTGATCGTCGTGCTCGGGCTCCTCTCCTCGATCGTCTACGTCTCCTGGCAGGCGATGCTGCCGCGCTCGCAGCTCAACTCCGCCGTGCGCGAGCTGGCGGCGACCTTGAGCGAGGCGCGCTCGGACGCGATCGCCCGCAACGCCGAGTTCCTGGTCGAGTACCACTTCGCGGAGGCCGACGGGCACCCGCGCGGCTACCGCGTGGTCACGCCCTTCCGCCGCGACATCGGCGGCGGGCTGGCGGCGGCCGACGAGGAGCGCTGGGCCCGCGCCTGGCACGTGCTCCCCGACGGGATCGAGTTCAAGCGCATCAGCGTCGGCGGCGCCGACTTCACGAGCGGCATGGTCGTCGTGCGCTTCGACCCGTTGGGCGCGGCCTCCGACCACTCCGTGGTGCTCGTGCAGATGCCCTGGGAGAACCTGTACACGATCGAGGTCCTGGCGTTGACCGGGCTCGTGCGCTTCCACGACGGCGAGTTCGCGCGGGAATACCCGAAGGAGACGGACTTCAAGTAGGGTCGAGGCGATGGCCATCCGGATCCCCACCCGCGCGACCCTGAGCGCCGCCGGCCCCAAGCCGGCGCGCGGGGCGGGCTTCACGCTGGCGGAGGTCGCGGTCACGATCGCCCTGGTCGGGCTCGCGCTGGTCTGGATGCTACAGGCGATCAACGCGGCCAAGCTGACCGCCGCCTACACCCGCAACTGGCGCTTGGCGCGCGAGCTGGCGCTCCTGACGCTCGGGCAGATCGAGGCCGGGATGTTCCCCGACGAGGTGGCCGACGCGCGCTTCGAGGGCAACTACGCCGACGAGGGCTACCCGGAGATGAGCTTCGAGGTGGTGGTCGGCGAGGAGAACTTCCGCCCCTCCGAGGGGGACCCCGCGTTCGACAACTGGCGCTACGAGCAGGAGCGCAAGGAGCGCCTGCGCGACGACGAGGAGCCCGAGGCCGAGCAGCCCTACGAGAAGGTGCGGATCAAGATCACCTTCCCCAAGGTGCAGGAGCTCGGGAACGAGCTGGAGATCGAGCGCTGGCTGCCGTGGAAGCAGATCCACCCCGAGGAGGAAGCGAAAGGAGGCTCGCCGTGAGGATCGCCCTGCACGAAGCCGGCCGCGCCGCGGGATTCACGCTGGTCGAGGTGATGGTCTCGCTCCTGATCATCGGCGGGATCATGCTCTCCCTGACGCAGCTCCTGGAGGCCGCGCGCATCAGCCGCGACACGATCCACAACATCCAGGAGACCCAGCTCGCCGGCCCGGCGATCATGGACCTGATCGAGCGCGACCTGCGCGGCCTCTCGGTCTACGACCGCGATCCCGGATCGGTCCTGCGCGTGCGCAACCGGATCGAGCTCGGGCTCGACGCCGACAGCCTGGACTTCGTGACGACCACGCGCAGCCTGGTGCCGATCGAGGTCGCCCAGCGCATGGTGCGCTCGCCCTTGAACGAGGTCGGCTACCGGCTGCGCCCGAGTCCCGCCGACGACGCGTTCCTCGAGCTGTACCGCCGCGAGGGCTTCGGGGTCGACGACGAGCCCTTCGAGGAGGGCCTCTTCACGTTCCTGCACGACCACGTCAAGCACTTCGACGTGCAGGT
>DATKBQ010000156.1:0-2240 GCA_035546375.1 Planctomycetota bacterium
ACTCCCACGACATGAACCCGGTGGCGGCGGACAGGGCCATCACGAGCAGTAGCGCGCCGACCACGTTGCCGCCGGTGCCCAGCAGGATGACCGCGCCGGCGATGGCATACCCCAGGAAGACGATCAGGAGCACCGGGTCGAACGGGTCGGAGGAGTTGCGCGAGTCGAACACCAGTCCCGCGCCAGCGACGACGGCGTAATAGGCGAGCAGGACGGCGACGACCGCGCGCCACCTCGTGGACGCTCCTCCCCTCGCCTGGCGCGCCTTGCTAGCCTCGGCAGTCGTGCTCAGAGGATCCCTCCCGCTCCAGGGTCGGCCCTACCGGCTCGCAGCATGAAGGAACGCGCGTCCCGGAAGCGTTACGGGAAGGCCGGCCCACGCCTCAACGTGCGCCTGCTCGGCTCCCCGACGATCGACCGCGACGGCGAGGCGGTCGCGGTAGACACCCGGAAGGCCATCGCGCTCCTCGTGCTGCTGGCCGTCGGCGACCAGGAGGAGCCGCGCGCGCGGCTCGCCGCGATGCTGTGGCCCGAGGCGGACGAGGAGCGCGCACGTGGCGCGCTGCGGCGGACGCTCTCCGCGCTCCGGTCCAGCGCCGCCGGGGAGTGGGTCGTCGGCGACGCGCATGCGATCCGCCTGCGCGAGGAGGGCCTGCGCGTGGACGTCGCGGAGTTCCGGCGCGCGGTCACGGACGGCCGGCTCGCCGAGGCCGCCCAGCTCTACCGCGGCGACTTCCTGGCCGGGTTCAGCCTGCGCGACAGCCCCGACTTCGACGAGTGGCAGGCGGCGCAGGCGGACGAGCTGCGCGGCCTGCTCGCGGGCGCGCTGTCACGGCTCGCGCGCCAGACCGCGGCCGGCGGCGACGTCGCGAAGGCGATCGAGCACGCGCGCCGCCGTCTCGCGATCGACCCGCTCGACGAGTCGGCCCATCGGGAGCTCATGCGGCTCCACGCGAGCGCCGGCGATCCCGGCGCGGCGCTCCGGCAGTACCGCGAGTGCCAGCGGGTCCTCGACGCCGAGCTCGGCGTGAAGCCCGTCTCCGAGACGCACGACCTCTACGAGGCCATCCGCACGGGCCGCCTGGACGACGAGACCGGCCGCCCGACCGTCGACGAGGCGATCGGCGACGTGTACACGCTGCACGGCGCGTACGCGAAGGCGATCGGGAGCTACGAGGCCGCGCTCGCGGCGGCCCCGCCGGCGGCACGGCCGCCCATCGAGCACAAGCTCGCGGAGGTCCACCATCGCCGGGGCGACTGGGAGCGCGCCGAGCGCCACTACCGCGCGGCGACCGCCTCCGGCCCGGACGCGCGGCGGGCCCGCGCGCTAGCGGACTGGAGCCTCGCGGCGCACCGCCACGGCGACGCGAAGCGCGCGGCCGGCCTGGCCGAGCGCGCGCTCGCGCACGCGGAGCGCGCCGGCGACGAGCGCGCGCTCGCACAGGCGCACAACATCCTCGGCGTGCTGCGGCGCGATCGTTCCCACCTCGAGCGCGCCCTGGCGCTCGCCGAGCGCCTGCCCGATCCAGCCGTGCGGGTCGCGGTCCTGAACAACCTGGCCGTCGCCTGCCGGCGCGCGGGCCGGCTTGATGAGGCGCTGTCGTTCGGCGAAGCCGCGCTCGAGTCGTCGGTGGCGCTCGGCGACCGGCACCGGCAGGCGGCGCTGCACAACAACCTCGCCGACCTGCTCCACGCGATGGGCCGGCGCGAGGACGCGATGCGCCACCTGAAGCGGGCCGTCTCGCTCTTCTCGGAGATCGGCGGCGCTACCGAGCCGGAGGTCTGGAAGCTCGTCGAGTGGTGAGGGGCATCTTTCGGATAGCCTTCGGCCCGGCGCCCCGATGACAGGAGGAGGCCAATGGACGGCGCACCCGAGACCTACCCGGCGCGATTGCGCGTCGACTACCCGGAGCGGCTGGACCGCCTCACGACGCTCCTCCGTATCCTCTGGATCATCCCGATCTTCATCGTCCTGGCGATCGTCTCGAGCGGAGGCAGCGGGGCGACCGTGGGCGACGAGGGCGAGCGCGTGTCCACGAGCGGATCCGGGGTCGTCTTCTCTCTCGCGTTCGCGACCGCCCTCGTGATCCTGTTCCGCCGGCGCTACCCGCGCTGGTGGTTCGACTTCCAGCTGGCGCTGGCGCGCTTCTCCTACCGCGTCGCGGCCTACTTCGCCCTGCTGCGAGACGAGTACCCGTCCACCGAGGACGAGCAGGCGGTCCACCTCGACCTCGACTATC
>DATKBQ010000157.1:0-2745 GCA_035546375.1 Planctomycetota bacterium
GGCGCGCCGGCGGCGGGCTTCCTCTCGCTCTACGCCGACCCGCCGCGCGAGGTGCTCGAGGAGATCGCCGCCCTCGAGCCCATGCGCGACGTGCAGCTCGTGCACCTCTAGTGTCCCGGCCCGCAAGGAACCGGTACGATCCGCCGCCTCGGAGCCTCGCTGGAGGCGGCGTCAAGCCGCGCGTTGCGCTGTTCGCCGGTGACATGGGGCGGCACGACGCCGCCCCCGGCAAGCCTCCGAGACGGCGCCTCGCACCGGTTCCTTGCGAGACGGGACACTAGCCTTGGCGAGCGAGCACGACACCCCGGCGCGCTGCGCCGACTCGGCGCCGCCCTACGGCACGATCGCCTTCGACTGCGACTCGACGCTCTCCGCGATCGAAGGCATCGACGAGCTGGCCGCGATCGCCGGCGTGACCCGCGAGTCGGTCCAGCGCCTGACGGCGCAGGCGATGTCGGGCGAGCTGGCCCTCGAGGAGGTCTACGCGCGCCGGCTCGAGCTGGTGCGGCCCACGCGCGACCACGTCGAGGCCCTCGGCCGCCGTTACGTCGAGACCGCGCTGCCCTCGGCCCGCGAGCTGATCGCAGGCTTGCGCGCGCTCTCCAAGCGCGTGTGCATCGTCACCGGCGGCCTGCGCCAAGCCGTGCTCGCCCTCGCCGAGCACCTCGGCGTCGACCCCGCCGACGTCTTCGCCGTCGAGGTCTACCACGACCGCTCGGGCGCCTACGCGGGATTCGACGAGCTCTCGCTCCTCGCCCGCGCCGGCGGCAAGCTCGACGTCCTGCGCGACCTGGCCCGCCTCGACCACGCCGGCGGCCTGGCCTTCGTCGGCGACGGCGCCACCGACCTCGAGGCCGCCCCCGCCGCGCGCCGCTTCGTCGCCTTCGCCGGCGTCGCCCGCCGCGAAGCCGTCCTCGCCCGCGCCGCGGTCACCTGCTCCAGCCGCGATCTCGCCGCGCTCCTGCCGCTGCTCGTCTCCCGCGGCGAGCTGGACGAGCTCGCCCCGCTCCCCGAGCACGCGGCGCTCGTCCGAGCAGCCCGCGCATCAGCATCCTGAGCCGCCGGACATCTCCGAGCCCGTCGCGCCACTGCGCGCCGTGCGCGCCGCCGCACCCTGAACGCGATCTCGGGCAGCTTGGCTCAGACCGAGCGTGCGACGCTGCTGCGAGATGGACCACGCCGCACGTCTCGAACACGTGCTCGGACCGGCCTCGCTGCCGCGCTATTTTCCTTGCTACGCCGCCGGGAAATGTCCGCCCATTCAAGTTCCCCACGGGTCGCGACCTTCCTCGGCGGAACGAACAGGGCTGGACTGCGCCGCGCGGTCGCGCTCGGCGTGCAGCGCCCATAGCGCGGTGTTAGGTTCTTCGGCCCATGAAGCTCTGGATCCCCGGCCCGACCCACGTGCGCGAGGCGATCCTCGCCGAGTGCGCCGGCGCGATGATCGGCCACCGCGGCGAGGACATGGCGCGGCTGATCGAGCGGATCGACGCGCACCTGCCGCTGGCCTTCGGCCTCGAACCGGGCTCCAGCGCGCGCGCCGGCGTGCACACCTGCAGCGCGACCGGCGTGATGGAGGGCGCGCTGCTCGGCGCGGGCAAGCGCGTCCTCTGCGCGGTGAACGGCGCCTTCTCGCGCCGCTGGCACGAGATCGCGAAGCTGCTCGGCAAGGAGACCTTGGCGCTCGAGGTCCCGCCCGGCGAGGCCGTCGCTCCCGAGCGCCTCGCGCGCACGCTGCGCGACGAGGGCCCGTTCGACGCCTTGACGCTCGTCGCGAGCGAGACCTCGACCGGCGTCGCCACGCCGCTCGGGCCGATCGCCGAGATCCTCGCCGGCCACCCCGAGACGCTCTTCCTGGTCGACGTGGTGACCTGGCTCGCCGCCGCGCCGGTCGATTTCGACCGCCACCGCATCGACCTCGCCTTCGCCGGCTCCCAGAAGGCCCTGGCCTTGCCGCCCGGGATCACCGTCCTGTGCGCCTCCCAGCGCTGGCTCGAGCGCGCCCGCGCCGCGCCGCGCCCGAGCTTCTACCTCGACCTCGTCCGCGTCCTCGACGGCCACGCCGGTCGACGCACGCCCGCGACCCCCTGCATCCCGCTCTACCGCGCCCTCGCCCGCCAGCTCGAGGACATCAGCGCCGGCGCGACCGCCGGCGATCCCCGCAGCGGCCCGAGCGGCGCCGACGCCTGGCGCGCACGCTTCGAGAAGCACGCCCGCATGCGCACCCGCACCGAGCAGTGGGCCGAGCAGCACGGCCTCGAGCCCCTGCCGGCCGCGGGCCTGCGCTCGCCCAGCGTCTCCTGCATCCGCTCCGGCCCGCTCGACGTCCCCAAGCTCCTCGCCGCCTTGCGCCGCCGCGGCTTCCAGATCGGCAACGGCTACGGCGACCTCAAGGACAAGACCTTCCGCATCGGCCATATGGGCGACCACGACGAACGCGGGCTCGCGGAGCTGCTCGCGGCCGCGGACGAGGCGATCGGCGAGCTGCACGGCGCGTGAGCGCGGATTCGTCGCGCGCCGCTCGGCCGACCGAGATCCTGCCTCCGCCGGCCGGCGTTCCCGTGCGTCAGCCGCGGCACGCCGTGGCTCAGCTCCGAGCCGAGCCTTCCTCAGCCGGCCTTTCGCGGCGACCCGCCCGAACGCCGCATGCTCGCGAATGTCTTGCCGAGCTCTCGGACCGATACCCCGAGGCTGAACGCCGTGCGGAACATCAGGTCTAGCGAAACCGAGGCGTCTCCCGCCTCC
>DATKBQ010000158.1:0-5945 GCA_035546375.1 Planctomycetota bacterium
GAACACCAGTGCCAGCAGCATGATGATGATGGGCAGATAGACCGCCGGCATGATGACGCCCTACATCAAGCTCGCGCCGTGAGCCCCCCCCCTGATCCTCGGCCCTCGACCCTCGACCCTCGGCCCGCGGCGAGAGAATGGAAGTTTGACTACGACTCGGAAGCTGCCGGAAAGACGCGCGCGACGCGGCGGCGGCCGATCTGGAGCAGGTGGCCGGCGCGCTCGGGGTGAAGCGGCAGCATCGGGTCGCGCACCACCTCGCCGTCTACGCGGACGCCGCCTTGCTCCACCAGGCGGCGCGCGTCGGAGGAGCTCGCGGCGAGCGCGACCTCGCGCAGGACGACCGCCAGGGGCACGCCCCGGGCGGGCCACTCGCCGGGGTAGTAGAGCTCCGGGATCGATTCGGGAAGCTCGCGGTCGCGGAACTGGCGGTCGAAGCCCTCGCGCGCCGCGCGCGCGGCCTCGCGGCCGTGGAAGCGCGCCGCGATCTCCTCGGCCAGGCGCGCCTTCGCCTCGCGCGGGTGGCCGGCGAGCAGGCGCGCGCGCTCCTCGTCGGAGAGCGGCGTCAGGAGCCGCAGCCAGTCCGCCAGCGCCTCGTCTGGGAGGCTCATCACCTTGCCGAACATCTCCGCCGCGCTCTCGGTGAGCCCGATCGCATTGCCGTAGGACTTGCTCATCTTGCGGCCGTCGAGGCCGTTGATCAGCGGCAGGGTCAGGCACACCTGGCCGGGCTGTCCCTCGGCGCGCTGCAGCTCGCGGCCGACGAGCAGGTTGAAGAGCTGGTCGGTGCCGCCGATCTCGACGTCGCAGCGCACCATGACCGAGTCCCAGCCCTGCATGAGCGGGTAGAGCAGCTCGTGCAGGCCGACCGGCTCGCCGCGCTCGATGCGCCGCGCGAAGGTGTCGCGCTCGATCATGCGCGCGAGCGTCATGCGCCCCATGAGCCGAAGCACGTCGTCGAAGCCCATGCGGTCGAACCACTCGGAGTTGCGGCGCACCTCGGCGCGCTCCATGTCGATGACCCGCGCCGCCTGCTCGGTGTAGGTCGCCAGGTTCGCCTCGACCTCCTCGCGCGAGAGCTGCGGGCGCAGCTTGTTGCGGCCGCTGGGGTCGCCCAGGCGCGCCGTCGCGTCGCCCACGATCAGGACCACCTGGTGGCCGAGGTCCTGGAGCGAGCGCAGGAGGAAGAGCGGGATCGCGTGGCCCAGGTGCAGGTCCGGCGAGCTCGGGTCCATGCCGAACTTGACGCGCAGCGGCCGGCGCTCGGCGCGCGCGCGTGCCCCCCGCTCCGCGAGCTCGCCCGCCTCGATCAGGTCGACGGCGCCGCGCCGGAAGGCGGCGAGGTCGGCCTCCACGTCCGCGCCCGCGCTCACGGCCGGCTCCGCGCGGCGCCGGCCAGGACCGCCGGCCGCTCGGGCAGGTCGAGGTGCTCGCCCGGGGGCGGCGCGTCCATCGCCTCTTTGCGCTCGGCGAGCCACTCGCGCCAGCGCTCGCCGTCGCCCATCGGCCCGCGGAAGCCCGAGAGCCAGCGCAGCGCCGGGGCCAGCCGGTGCAGGTCGACGCGGTAGCGCAGGGCGGGCTCGCTCAGGAGCTCGAGCGCCTCCGCGCGCCGCGCGGGCTCGATGCGCACCGCGCGCTCGAGCATCGCCGCGGTCGAGAAGCTCGTGCGCTGCACGTAGCTCGCCAGCTCCGCCGGCTCGACCGGCGCCTGCGGCAGCCACGGGGCGAGCCGCACCGCCTCGCAGGGCCGCACCGTGAGCTCGCGCGCCGGGTAGCGCCGGCCGTTCCAGTCGAGGTCGCAGGGCAGGAACTGGAGATCCCAGGCGGCGCGCACGGCGAGCCAGGCTCCGGCGGGCAGGGCCGTCGTGACCAGGCGGACCCGCGCGCCGGCTCCGGGCGGCACGAGCAGGCCGTCGAGGCCCGAGGCGGGGTGGCTCGAGGCGGCGCGCTCCTCGAGGCCGTTCGGGCCGATGCCGATCATGAGCAGCTGCAGGCTCGCCGCGGCACCGCGCAGCGCGATCGGCTCCTGGAGGGCGTGGCTCGCGCGCAGCCACACCTGCCAGGCTCCGGGCTCCCGCGCGGGCTCGCACTCGAGCCGCAGCGAGAGCCCGCGCGCCAGGCGGCGGCCGGTGAGCACGCGCGCGCAGGCCTCGACGCGCTCGGCGACCGCCCCCTCCGGATTGCGGGCGGCGAGCTGCGCCAGGATGCGCTCGGCCGCGGCGTCGTCGCCCTCGGCGAGCGCGGCCTGGAGCGCGGAGAGTGCCGGCGCGAAGACCGCGCGGTAGCCCTGCTCGGCCGGGTCCGGCGGCGGGCGCTCGGGCGCGGAGGCGCAACCCGCGATGGCGAGCGCCGCGCCCAGGAGCGCCGCCCGGCCCGGGAAGAATGCCATCGTGGCCGCCCCGCGAGCCCCGCCGCGCGCTAGTCGGACTCCTCGCCGCTGGGAGGAGCTTCCGATTCCTCGCCCTGCGGCTCGTCTTCTTCCTTGGGCTCGCCCTTGGGCTCGCCGGGCGCGGCGCCCTTCGCTTCGCCGCCCTTGGCCTCGGACTCGGCCTTGGCTTCGGCCTTGGCCTTGGCGCCCTCGGCCTTGGAAGCCTCGCGCGCCTCCTTCTGCCGCGCGCGCCGCTCGTGCTCCTCGAGGATCGCCTTGTTCTCCTCGAAGTCGGCGTGCACGAAGGAGAGGCCGATCTTCCGCTCCTCGGTGTCGACGCGGATCACGCGCACCTCGATCTTCTGCCCCGGCTTCACGATCTCCTCGGGGCTCGAGATCTTGTGGTCGGCGAGCTCCGAGACGTGCAGCAGGCCCTCGAGGTCCTCCTCGAGCTTCACGAAGGCGCCGAAGTTGGTGATCTTGGTCACGTAGCCCGAGAGCAGGTCGCCGACGTGGAAGTTGTTCGGGATGCGGTCCATCCAGGGGTCGGGCTGGAGCTGCTTGAGGCCGAGCGCGATGCGCTTCTTGCCGGTGTCGACCGAGAGCACCACGCAGCGCAGCTTGTCCCCCTTCTTCACCATCTCGGAGGGGTGCGTGATCTTCTTGGTCCAGCTCATGTCGGTGACGTGCAGGAGCCCGTCGATCCCCTCCTCGATCTCCACGAACGCGCCGTAGGAGGTGAGGTTGCGGACCGTGCCCTCGATCACCGTGCCTACGGGATAGTGCTGCTCGACCAGGTCCCAGGGGTTCGTCTCGGCCTGCTTCATGCCGAGCGAGATCTCCTGCTTCTCCTTGTTGATGTCGAGCACCACGACCTCGACGTGGTCCCCGCTCTTCACCACCTCGCTGGGGTGGTTGATGCGCCGGGTCCAGCTCATCTCGGAGATGTGCACCAGGCCCTCGACGCCGTCCTCGAGCTTCACGAAGGCGCCGTAGGACATGATGTTGACCACCTCGCCGCGGTGCTTCGAGCCGATCGGGTAGCGGACCTCGATTCCCTCCCAGGGCGAGGCCTGCTTCTGCTTGAGGCCCAGGGCGATGCGCTCGCGGTCGGTGTCGACGCGCAAGACCTTGACCTCGATCTCCTGGTCGAGCTGCACCATCTCCGAGGGATGGTTGATCCTCCCCCAGGTCATGTCGGTGATGTGCAGGAGCCCGTCGATCCCGCCCAGGTCGACGAACACGCCGAAGTCGGCGATGTTCTTGATCGTGCCCTTGCGGATCTGGCCCTCCTGGATGTCCTGGAGCAGGTGCTCCTTCTGCTTCTGGCGCTCCTCCTCGAGCAGCTTGCGGCGCGAGATGACGATGTTCATCCGCTCGGGGTCGATCTTGATGATGCGCGCGCGGATCGGCTCGTTCAGGAAGTCCGAGATGTCGTGGGTGCGGCGCAGGTTGACCTGGCTGGCGGGCAGGAAGACGTTCACGCCCTCCACGTCGACGAGCAAGCCGCCCTTGATCTTGCGCTGGACGACGCCCTGGATCTCGTCGCCCTCGTGGTACTTGGCGGAGACGCGCTCCCAGGCGCGCAGACGGTCGGCGCGGCGCTTGGAGATCTGCGCCGTGTCGTTCTCGTCGAGCCCCTCGTAGAAGATCTCGTAGGTCTCGCCGGGTTTCGGCATGACCTCGCCGAACTCGGCCAGCGGGATCGAGCCCTCGCTCTTGCCGCCCACGTCCATCACCACCAAGCCGGTGCGGTCGTCGACGGAGTCGACCGTGGCCTGGACGATGGAGCCCGGGCCGATGTCCTTGACCGAGGAGGTCAGGGCCTCGGCGAAGTCGGCCTCGGAGATCTCGCCCAGCGAGGCGAGGACCTGCTTCTCGAGCTCCAGGGGGTCGAGCTCGTATTGCTTGATGCGGCGGGAGGCTAGGGCCATGAAGTGGTGTTCGGGGTCGATCCGGAGGTGCTGTCTGGAACTCCCGTCCCGAATCGCCGTGCGGACGGGGCGCGGCCGGGCGGGAAAGCGCAGCAGTCTAGGTCCCGGACATGGCAAGGGCAACGGAGAGCCCCATGCGCGCCGGCGCCACGGGCGGGCTGGGAACTATGCGGGTCCGCCCTGCGCCTTTCGGCGTAGGTTCGCCGGCAGCTCCCGAGCCTAGGATCGCAAGCGCGCTTCGATCGCCGGCCTCCTCCCCTCCCTCCGAACAGCAAGGTCGACCCATGCGGGCGCTCCGATTCCTCCGTGTAGCGGCGGGCTTCGCCGCCTTTTCCTGGCTCGCGTTCGCCCCCGCGTTCGCCCAGGCACCCCCGAAGTACCAGGCCGAGCTCCTCGGCGCGGCCATCAACGCCTCGGCCATGAACTCGTCCGGGCAGGTGATCGGCACGACCAACGGCTCCTCGGGCAACCTACGCGGCTGGATCGCCTCGTCCGGCTCGCCGTTGACCGAGCTCCCCCTGCCTCCCGGGCGGATCAGCAGCTACGCCAACGACATCACCGACCAGGGGTTGATCGCAGGCGCCGTGGGGTCGGCCTACTCGCCCGAATTCAGCGGCGTGGCCGCGGCCTGGTATCCCAACGGGAGCGGCGGCTACACGGTGGTCGAGCTGGGCAAGCTGCCCGGCCACGTGGGCAGCAACGCCACGGCGCTGAACGACGCCGGCGACATCGTCGGCTGGTCGTCGAACGGGACCTACCGCTGGCCGGTGCTCTTCACGGCCCCCAGCGGAATCCTGGACCTGACGTCCACCGGGATCTTCGACCCGCACGCCATCAACGAGAAGCGCGTCGTGGCCGACAGCTCGTTCACCGTCAAGCTGCTCGACTTGAACACGATGGCGGTGACCGACCTCGGCGTGCCGACCGGCTATCCGAGCAACTACCTGGCGACGTCCGCCGCGGCGATCAACGAGTCGAACCAAGTGGCCGGATTGGCCATCTTGACGACCAGCACGAGCTGCGATCGTCAGGCCGCCCGCCACACGCCGGGCATCGGCTGGAAGATCTTCAGCTCGTGCGGGAAATACAACGGCGCGGTGGACATCAACGACCTTGGCGACGTCGTGATGCAGCTCAACCTGTACCCCCACGTTCGCTTCCAGGGCTTGGGCACGTTCCGGATCGAGGACCTGATCGACGCGCCCGTGGGCCACTGGTACGTGATCAACGGCTACGGCCTCGCGATCAACAACGCGCGCCAGATGGCGGTCCCGGCCACGAACCAGGTCACGGGCCAGAGCGGGATGCTGCTCTTGACGCCCGAGAACGCGGTCGGCACGCCTCTGTGCTGGGGCGACGGCGCGACGCTCCCCTGCCCGTGCGGCAACGCGAGCGCGCCGGGCAGTGGCCAGGGGTGCCTGCACTCCGGAGCCGTGGGCGCCGTCTTGAAGGGCAGCGGCTCGGCGATCGTCGCGAACGACGACCTCGTGCTGCACGTCACACAAGGTCCTGCGAATCGCATCGCGATGCTCATCCAGGGTGCTACGAGCATCTCCATGCCGTTCAACGACGGCATCCTGTGCGCGGGCAGCCCGATCGTCCGCCTCCAGAGCGTCGTGCTGGACTCCTCGGGTGCCGCCTCG
>DATKBQ010000159.1:0-8131 GCA_035546375.1 Planctomycetota bacterium
GGCCCTCCTGCAAGGAGCGCGCATCCCCTACGGGGAAGTCTTCTTCGGCCCGGCGGTCCTGCGCTCGCGCGACGCGGTCTCGGAGTTCAAGTTCAACGGCATCCCCGGCGCGGAGGCCTTCTACGACCTCGGGAACGATCCGCTCGAGCAGCGCGACCTGTGCGCGGCCGAGCCGGTCCCGAGCGAGGCGCGCGAGCGGATCGAGCGGGCGCGCGCCCGGGTCGAGGAGCTGCGCGAGAAGGCGATCGCGCTGCAGCTCCAGATCGGTGGGGAGGCGGGACTGGCGCCCGATCTCGACGAGCACACGATGCAGGAGCTGCGCAAGCTCGGCTATCTGCGCTGAGGCCCGCGGGCAAACCCACGCTCGCGCGTGAGGCGCGGTGACGATCAGCTCTCCGGCTCGGGCGCTGCGGACCGCGCGACGCGCGCCAAGAGCTCTTCGCGGAATCGATCCAGGGCCTTCAACTCCGCCTCCCCCAGCCCGCTGGCCTCGGCCATGCTCGCGAGCCGCAAATCGCGAAGCAGCCCAGCCATCGTGAGGGGCGAGAATCCGCTGTTCTTGCGCGGTGCATCCGACAAGGCCCGGTCGAGATCGCCTCCCTGCGCCAAGAGCTCGCGAATGTCTTGGATCTCCCGGATCTCGGCGCGATCCAGGAGCGTGCACAGCTTGTTGACCAAGATCTCGTGCGGGGTATCCACTTGGAACCGTGCGCGGCCGAGCCCGGCGTGAGTAGGCTTCGCAACGCCTTGCTCCTGCCAAGTGGCGAGCAGCCATCTCCAGAACTCGCGCGTGCGCCCTAGGTACCTCTCCAGCCGAAGCCACGCTTCGTGGATCTCGCGCAAGCTGACGAACGTGAAGTCGTCATCGGGCTTCGCCTGCCGCATCAGCTTTCCGATGAGATAGGCGCGGACGTCCGCGTCTCCCTCGCGCAAGAGTTCCTGGAAGCGCGCGAGCGTCATGTCGACGTCCCACAGACAGTAAGGCCTCCCCTGGGGGTCGAGCATGACCTCTAGCGGCGTGCGGTTCAGCACGGACATGGGCGGGATCGTATCCGCTGGGCGAGCGTCCTCGCGATGCAGGCGCCGGCTCGCAGCGCGTCAGAGCGAGACCCCGTACTCGTCCTCGCCGCCGATCGGGTAGCGCGGGCCTCCCGGACCGCCCAGGCTCTGGCGCCACGGATCGGGCCTCGGCAGCGGGCGCACGAGCTGGCCGCTGACTTGCAACGCGACGCCGTAGTGCGCGCCGCGCACCACCGAGCGCCACAGGATCACGACGATCCCGATCAGCGCCAGCACGGCGACCGGCAGCCATCCCGGCGTGGCGTCGCCGATCGCCGCCTGCGCGCGGTCGCTGGCGAAGCCGGCGAGCCACAAGACGAGCGCCTCGGCGAGCCACAAGGCGAGCAGCGGTCGCAAGGTGCGCAGCGGATGCGCGAAGAGCAGCACCCACGAGCACAGGCCCGCCCAGATGGCCGACGAGGTGTCGTGCAGCGCCAGCCGCGTGCGGGTGTAGTCGCCCCAGGCGAGCACCAGCGCGACGAGCGCCACGAAGATCCCGTCCTGGACGAACACCACCCGGCGCGCGTCCAGCTCCGACTCCAGGCCCTCCAGGTCGCCCCCCTCGAGCCCCAGGAGCCAGCGCTGCACCCCCCACTCCCAGGGTTTCCCGTAGAGCACCCAGCCGATCAGCGCCAGCGAGAGCAGGGTCAAGAGGAGCACGCGGAAGAAGCGCCAGAAGTAGCGCGACCCGCCGAAGAAGAAGCGCCGCAGCGAGTGGCCGTGGGTGCTCTCGAGGAACACCTGCAGCCAGCCGCCGGCCGCGAAGACTCCGGCCAGCATCGCCAAGAGCGCCAGCGCCGCGCCGCTCGAGCGCGCGCCGCGCTCGAGCTGCGCCAAGGCGTCTCGGTGGTCGAAGCGGAACGTCTCGTCCAGCGAGCTCAGGAGCCCGCCTGGCTCGTAGCGGTGGTCGAGGGCCTCGCGCAGCCAGCCGAACCACGGCGCGGCGAGCACCAGGGCCATCAGCACCGTGAAGGCGGCCGTCGTCATCCAGAGCGGCGTGCGCCCGAGCGTGCTGCGCAGCGCATCGAGCGAGACCACGCGCGGCTGGCGCCGCTCCGAGAGGGGCGGATCGGGCGGCATCTCACCCACCCAGCCCCGCCTGCCAGTGCAGGAGGTGCAGGTAGCGGTTGAAGACCCGCTCCGTCCAGCGCAGCGGCGCCACGTCGTCGGTCGCGTCGTACCAGCGGTTGTTCGACAGGTCGCTGTCGAGCTGGTAGCTGCGCTCGGGATCGAGGAGCACCGCGACGAGCTTCGCCTCGCCGCGGTGGACGATCCGCAGCCAGCGGCCCTGCGCCTGCTCCTCGCGGCTCCAGGTGCGCCGCTCGCTCGCGCCGTCCTCGAAGCGCAGCTCGATCAGCAGCGGAAGGCGCAGCTCGCCGCGGCGCACGACGAGCACGTCGGCGATCCAGGGACGCTGCTCGTCCTCGCCGGCCGCCGCGGAGGCGGGGTCGCCGCCGTCGTGGGCGCGAGCCGATTCGTCCTCGGGAGGCGGCTCGCCCGATGGAATCGGCTCGCCTTCGCGAGCCGGCGGCGAGCCATCCAGCTCCGCGAAGGGCGCGTTGTCCTCGGTCTGGAACACGCCGCGCGGAGGAGCCTCCCGGCGCTGGTCGACGCTCACGCTCCAGTCGACGCCGCCCGTGCCGCGGAAGACCTCGTCGAAGTACCACGCGACGTCGACCCCGGCGCCCTCGATGAACGTGCGGAAGAAGTCGTCCGGATAGGGGTGGCCGTAGCGCCAGACCTCGGAGTAATGGCGCAGCCCGGCGAGCAGCTTCTCGTAGCCGATCACGCCGGCAAGCGAGCGCAGCGCGACGGCGGTGCGCGGGTAGCTGTTCGTCCCGTAGCTGGCTCTGTCCACGTAGCGCCAGGCGAAGGTGTCGATCGGGTCCCGCTCGGGGTCGCGCAGGTAGCCCGCGCGGTCGCTCCAGCGCGGGTCGCTCGACTGCGGCACCAGCGTGAGCCAAGGCTGGTCGCGCCACACGTCGAGCCATCCGGAGGCGCGCAGCGGCTGGAGGTCGAAGGGCAAGAGCGGCAGCGGGATCCTACGCGCGGACAGGATGTCGGAGAGCGTCCCCGCGCCGCCGGGCTCGGGCGCGGGCAGCACGCCGCCGAGTGGCAGCCCCGAGTACCAGGTCACCTCGCGCCGCGGCCCGTAACGGCGCACGAGCGCCTCGCTGTCGGCGAACGAGTTGAGGCCCTCGTCCAGCCACGCGGCCTCGAACTCGTTGTTGCCCACCAGACCGTAAAACCACTGGTGCCCCGCCTCGTGCACCGTGACGCTCTCAGGCGTGTACATGTCCTCGGTGGTGAAGAGCCGCGAGCCGGCGGTGAAGAGCATCGGATACTCCATGCCGCCGGCGGCGCTCGCGCCCCAAGCGGGGTCGATGACCGTGATCTGCTCGTAGGGGTACGGCCCGAACCACAGCCCGTAGAAGAAGAGCGCCGTGCAGGTCGCCTCGAAGTGCCGCCGCCACTGCGACTCGCGCTCGGGCTGCATCATCAGCACGACCTCGACGGTCGGCAGCCTCAAGTCCTTCTGCGCGCCGAGGGCGAGCTGGGCGAAGCTCACCTCGTGCGGGAAGCGCTCCTTCCACACGTCGTACTGGAAGTAGGCGGATCGCGGCTTGAAGTCGGGGTCGGCGGCCCACGTGAAGTCGTGGACCAGCGGCAGCCTGCCGGTCGAGTCCGGCCGCGTCTGCGACGCCGGAGATGGGGCCACGAAGCGCGCGACCGTGCGGTCGCCGAGCCGCTTGGGCGGCTCCACCAGGACCCCCGAGGCCCCGACGCGCTTCTCGTACTCGACCGGCAGGTCGAGCGTCACGTCGTAGGTCCCGTAGTTCGAGTAGAACTCGGTGGTGGCGTGGAACTGGTGGCAGTTCCAGCCGCGGCGGCCCTCGAACACGCCGAGCTTGGGGAACCACTGCGCGACGAGCAGGAAGTCGCCCTTGTAGCCGGTCCTGCGCCGCACGCGCGGGAGCTGCGACTCCCACACCACCTCGATCTCGACCGTCTCGCCCGGCCGGACGGGCTCGCGCAGCTCGACCGAGGCGACCGTGCGGTCGTCGGGATTGCCGTCGTCGGGGGCGCGGAAGCGCAGGCCGGGGAGATGCTCCTCGCCGCGCACGCGCAGGGACGTGATCCGGATCCAGCCCCAGCCCTCCTCGATCTCCACGCCGCGCAGCCTGCCCCCCGACTCGCGCATGTGCGTCGAGCGGTTGTTCGCGAAGGCGTTCAGGTAGAGGTGGAACCAGAGCTCGCCGGTCTCGACCTCGGTGCCGTTGGTCCAGCGCAGGCTCTCCCAGCCGTCCAGGCACTTGGTCGCGCCGTCCAGCCGGGCCTCGATCCGGTAGTCGGCCCGGCCCGGCCATGGCGCCTGGCGCGGCGCCGGGGCGGCCCCCAGGCTCGCCAGCCCCAGCAAGCCCCCGAGGTAGAGGCAGCGCGGGCCGGAGGGCGGGGCCATGCTCCGCATGATGCGGGGAAGCTCGCCGGCCGACAAGCCCGTTCCGCCGTAACCCCCGTTCCTGCACCGGATTGGAGCGGCCGGGCCGAAGGTTACTGGAACCCGCGGGAGAGGCCCGGCGCCCGCGGCCGATAACAGGGGGCCAGCCGGACCAGCCGGCAGGGGCAAGGCCCGCTTCGCTCAGCCGGCCCCCGAGAAAAACTGCTCAAGGACGGGAGTGGGATGCCGATAACGAGCATGGAACCGCGCCCGACGGCAGAGGTCACCGACATGGAAATCCGCAGCAACCCGTTCGATCGATCGAGCCTTCCCCCGGCCGACATCACGCGCCCCAACCGCGAGGCCATCGACAAGTCGCTCCCGGAGTTCCCCCCGGAGAAGCCCGTGGAGGAGGGTGTCGAGACCAACGACGCCAAGCGCGCCCTCAAGCTGCGGATCCAGAACGCCCGCCAGGACGGGCGCGAGCGCCGCATCGCGAACGCCCGCGCCGACAACCTCGAGCGGCGCGTCGCGAATGCCCGCGGCGAGGCCAAGGCGAAGCGCATCGAGAACGCCCGCACGGAGGCCGGCAAGGGCTCGCCCGATGCCGTCGAGCTCTCGCGCGCGAGCGAGATCGTCGCCGACGCCGCCAGGCCCACGGGCGCCTCGCGCGACGCCGAGCGCGCGGGGCGAGTGCAGGACCTCAAGGCGGACTACGTGGCCGGCAAGCTCAACACCGACGAGCTGATCGCGCGGGCTGCGTTCCGCATGCTCTCCGGCGAGTAGCGCCAGGCTCACACCGCGCGCAGGAGCGCGCTCGAGCGGGTTCGGCCCCGCCGGAGAACCCGGCGTGGCCGAAGCCATTTCACCAGCGAAGGATCACCTGCGCCGGGTTCGTGAGCACGTTCGCGAGCGAAGGCTGCACGGCTAGGCCTTGCAGGTCGAACGCGTCCCCGGCGCCGCCTCCCAAGGCACCCAGTGGCAATGGCTGCGTGGACGGCGTCCCCTGTCCCAGGGCCAACGTGCGGTAGAAGCGCAGCAGCGAATCGGGGTCGATCCAAAGCGGACCTAGCGGCGTGGCCACCAGAAGGGGGGTGGCCGACAGCCCGATCGCGACCTGCGCCGCGGCCGGGCCATAGAGCTCGATCGACTTCGCGCTCTCGGGCAGGTCGGAGCCACTCACGCGGATCCACGGCTCGGGCTCGGCGATGACGATGACCCACGGCGGCAGCGCCGGCGGACTGACGGTCACGCCGCTGAGGGTCGCGGTCGCCCCTGCGCCCTCGATCGCGGATGTGGCGGATGAACCAGGGCCCTGCGCGATCGATGTGAACGACGAGCCTCGGATGCGCGCGTGCGAGGAGCCGAGGTAGAGCGCTGGATAACCGGGAAGGACGGACGAGTGAGAGCCGCCCTTGACCGTGGTGCCAGCGAGCGTCACGTCGCTCTGCTCATAGGCCTCGATCGCCGGGCCGCCCAGAAAGGTGGGGTGGTTCCCGCACGCGTCGTCGTCACCGCCGAACACCTGGCAGTCGACGAAGGCGACGGTCGATCGCCGCACCAGGACGGCGTTCGTGTCGCTGGAGAGGTTGGGATAGCAGGAGTCGCTGCCGTGGAAGAACGAGCGCGTCACGACCAGCTCGGCACAGTCGACGAACTCGGCGCTTCCCGCCCAAAGGAATGCGTTCCATGGGCTCACGTACTGGAACCCAATCGAGCACTGATCGAGCCTGCCCCGCCCGGTCACATCCTGGACCACAAGCGAGCGCGCGTTCATGCCGGCGATGGTGAACTCCGCGATCTGCTCGACCCGCACGTCGAGGACGGCGAACGACTGCTGCGCTCGCGCCACGATGCCCAGGTCCTTGGTCAGCGTGAAATCGCCGTAGCTGCCGGGATACACGAGCAAGGTGTCGCCCGATTGCACCTCCGGCGCGTCGATCGCCGCCTGGATCGTGGGGAAGTTGGCGGGCCCGGTTCCACCCACGGTCCATCGCTGGCCAGCGAGCCCCAGCAGCACGACAGCCGCGCACCACATGTCAGCACCTCCTCGAGGGCCCCTCGCTCCTAACCCCGAGGGCGTGCCCTCGGCGGTTCATACTAGCGTACTGGCGATGTACCAACGTCCCCTCGCCCTCCGGCTCTGGGCCATGGTGCGCAGAACGCCATGGATCTAGTCGTAGTGGCTTTCCCGAGCCGAACCGGGACAGGGTTCCAGCCGCGGTCGCCTTGGCCGCCGAGACCGGCGCTGGCTTCGACCTCTTGGGCCCAGCCACTGGCGAAGCGCACCAAGCTGTGCGCCCTTGGTGGTCGCGCCGATTGCGCGGGAGATCCCGAGTCGCTCCGCCGGCCTTTGCCGCGGGGCTCGAAGCGCAATTCGGATCGCCGGCGGCTTGACACGCGAAACCTGGACATCTCAACATCGACGCCCCGATGGTGCGTTCGCAAACCGAGCTCGATGCTGAACTGCATCGCCGGGCCCGCCGGCGCGCAGCGGAGCTGGGGATCTCCTTCGCGGAGTACTTGCGACGGCTCGTCGCACGCGATCTCGATCCGCCGGCGAAACGCACCGATCCCAAGAGCGTCTTCGACCTCGGAAGGTCGGGCGGCACGAACGTGGGACGTCACAAGGACGCCTTGCTCGGCGCGTCCCTGGCGGCCGAGCAGGCTCCGCGCCCCGATCGCCAATGAGCCTCTTCCTGGACGCTTCGGCTTGATACGCGGCTGCGGATGCCGGCCGGCAGCGAACACTGACGGGCCTTCGACGTGATCCGTTGACCGAGGCTCGACCCTCGGGCGGCGAGCGAAGGACTCAGCGCGCGGCCGGCAGGCCGAGCGCGATCTCGCGCGCCGCGAAGCGCGCGAAGCGCTCGGGGGAGATGAGCGCGAGCTGCGGCTCGCCGTTCGCGTTGCCCTCGAGGCGCTTGCGCACGCGCGGCTCCGAGGCGTCGAGCTGCACGCTCGACGACCAGACGACCATGCCGGTCTCGGTCGCGATCAGGTCGAGCTGGAGCGAGAGGCGCTGCGGCGGGTAGGGCTCGAGCTGCGTGACCGTTCCGACCAGCACGCCGTCCAGGCTGTAGCGGCGGCACAGCTCGAGCACGGTCTTCGGCTCGTAGCGGCCGCGCCGGTAGGGCTCGCTCTCTTGAACCTCGGCCAGGTCCTCCGCACGCAGCCGCACGATCTCGTGGTCGCTGGCGCGCGAGAGCTCGAGCAGGAACGCGTCCTGGAGGATCGTCTGTTGCTGGCCCGTGACCCGCCCGGCAAAGGGCACCAGGCCCACGCGGCGGAACTCGTAGCTCTCGAAGTCGCTCGCCCTCCGCGGCGTGGCCAGGGGCTCCGCTTGGGAGGACATCGCCTGGCAGCCCGCGAGCGCGGCGAGTGCAAGCGCGGTGAGGAGCCGCGGAGCGCTCACTTGTCGCGCGAGGCCTGCCCGGCCTCGACCGGCGCCGAAGCCCGAGCGGTCGCGGTCAACGCGATCTTGGTCTCGAGCAGGAGCTTCTCGGCCTGCAGCCGGCGGATCTGCGCCGTCGTCAAGCGCCCGGCCAGCTCCAGGTTCTCCTCGAGCAGCGCCTGCTCCCGGGCCTGGAGCTCGAGGGCCTTGCCCTCCGCCTGCGCCAGCGCCTCGCCGGA
>DATKBQ010000160.1:0-9626 GCA_035546375.1 Planctomycetota bacterium
CTCGCCGACGATCTCCTCGAAGATGTCCTCGATGGTCACCACGCCGGCCGTGCCGCCCCACTCGTCGACCACCAGCGCCTGGGCCACCTTCTCCTCGCGCAGGAAGTGCAAGAGGTGCAGTGCGCTCGCGACCTCGGGCACGAAGCGCACCGCCACGAGCATCTCCAGGGTGCTACGCCCGGGGTGGATCAACAGGTCGCGCACACGCACGCGGCCGAGCACGCGGTCGGCGCTCTCGTCCACCACCACGAGCCAGGGGAGCTTGCGCTCCACCGCCTCGCGGACGATGCGCTCGCGATCCGATTCGTTGACCTCGAGCAGGAGCAGGTCGACCCGCGGGGTCATGATCTCGCGCACGCGCACCTCGCCCAGCTCGACCACGCCGCTCAGGATCTCGGCCTCGCTCTCGAGCAGGACCCCGTGCTCGGCGCTGTGCTCGAGGGCGCGCGCGAGCGACTCCTGGGTGATCCCCTGCTCGTGGCGGGCGGCCTCGCCGAGCAAGCGATAGCAGAGCTCGAGCACGTGCTCGACGGCGCGCCGCGGCGGCCCGAGCAGCGCGACGAGGATCGACAGGGGCAGCGCGCCGAGCCGCGCCAGGCCCGTGCGCGCGCGCAGCGCCAGGGCCTTGGGCAGCACCTCGCCGAAGACCACCAGGGTGAGCAGCGCGCCGAGCGCCGCGAGCACCTCGGCGGTGCGCCCGGGAGCGGTGGCGATGCGGGCCGCGAAGGCGAAGAAGAGCAGGTTGATCGCCAGGTTGCCGAGCAGGATCGTCGCCAGGAGGCTGCGCGGGCTCTCGAGCAGCCGTTCGACCCGCGCTCCGGCGCGCCGCCGCTCGACCGGCCGCAGGCTGAAGAGCGCGGTCTCGAGGCTGCTGAAGGACCCCGAGAGCGCGAGCAGGGCCGCGAGCACGGCCCACACCCACAAGGGCGTCGCGCTCATCGCCCGGACGCCGGCTCGTCGCCGGCGCCGCCGGCCACCGCACGGCCCTGGGCGTGCGCCGGCAGGACCAGCGTGGCGCGGAAGCCCTGCCCGGGGCGCGAGACGATCTCGAGCCGCCCGCCGTGGTCCGCGGCGACCCGGTGCACGATCGCGAGCCCGAGGCCAGTGCCGCGCCCGGCCTCCTTGGTGGTGAAGAAGAGGTCGGAGATCCGCTCGAGGGCCTCCTCCGGGACGCCGGGTCCGTCGTCCTGGACCTCGATCCACACCTCGCCGCCCTGCGCGCCGAGCGCGACCTCGATCGACCCGCCGCCGCCGGGGCGCGGCTCGAGGGCATCGAGGGCGTTGACGAGGAGGTTGAGCACCGCCTGCGCCACCTCGTGCGGCTCGCCGAGGATCAGGGGCAGATCGGCGAAAGCGCGCGCGAGTTCGCCCGCCGCGGCGTCGCCGTCGCCGGCCGCCGTGCCGCAGCGGACGGCGATCCGCGTGCCTTGGCGCGCCGCGCGGTGGCGCACCAGCGCGATCGCGTCGACGACCGGCGCGGAGACCTCGAAGGGCACCGGCCGAGCTTGGCGCGGCGTGAAGCGCAAGAGCCTCCCGACCGTCAGGCGGATGCGCTCCAGGCCGCTGGAGAGGAGCCCGAGGTACTGGCGCCGGCGCTCGGGCGGGAGGCGGTCGCGCTCGAGCGCCTCGACCGCGTTCAAGAGCCCGCCGAGCGGGTTGTTGATCTCGTGGGCGATGCCCGCCGCCAGCTCGCCCATCGCCGCCAGCCGGCGCTGGGTCATGGCCGCCGCCTCGGCCGCGCGCGCCTGGGCCGTGGCGCGCGCGGCCTCGTCCGCCCAGCGGCGGCTGAAGCCCTCCACCTGGGCCGCCATCGTGTTGAAGGCGCGCATCATCTCGGCCAGCTCGTCGCCGGAAGGCGGCTCGCGCACGCGCACCGCCAAGTCGCCCTCGGCGACGCGCCGCGAAGCCTGAGCCAGCTCCGCCACCGGGTCGAGCACGAAGCGCCGCAGGGCGAGGAACGTCCCGGCGCTCAGGAGCACCGTCGAGACCAGGAAGATCGGCAGGAAGATCCGCAGCACCAGGGCCCCCGGGCCCAGCGCGGTGTCGATCTTGTACCAGCAGGCGCCCCACATCCCGGAGGGGTCCTCGATCGGCACGACGCGGCCGCCTTCGACCCCGTCCTGGGCGTCGCCGCTCTGCACGGCCAGGGCGATCGCGCCGTACACGGCCTGGTAGTCGAAGTCGGCGCCGCGGTGCAGGCTGCCCAGCGGGTTGAGGGCGATGCCCGCCGGGCGCACGCGGCCGTCGCGGCCGGCCTGGAGATTCGAGTCGAGCAGCAGCGCGTCGGCGAACTGGCCCCAGCTTGGCCAGGCGAGGATGCGCGCGACGTTCAGGCCGCCCTGGGGACGGATCTGGCCGCGCACGGTGGCGACGAGGTTGCCGGCGTACTCGCTCGCGCCGGTCTCGCGGCTGCGCGCCAGCCCGCGCGCCAGGAAGACGAACTCGGCCCCGATCACCGCCACGTTGATGACGATGATCAGGAGCAGGACGCGCAGCCGCAGCGACAGCTTCAGGGATGGACCTCCGGGACCCGCCGGGAGGCGGGCGCGCCCTACTGGTTCCCGAGCTGGCCCATGATCGACATCAGCGGCATGAACAGCGCCACGACGATGAATCCGACCACGACCGCCATCAGGATCAAGAGCACGGGCTCGATCACCTTGAACATCGCGTCGATGCGCCGGTCGACCGCGACCTCGTAGGCGTCGGCCACCTTGAGCAGCATGCGGTCCAGCTCGCCGGTCGCCTCGCCCACGTCGACCATGTTGACCACCAGGTCGTCGAAGACCCCGCTCTCGCCCATCGGGCGCGCGATGCCCTCGCCCTCGCGCACGGTGCGGCGGATGTCCTCGACCCCGCCCACCAGGACCGCGTTCGAGCTCGTGTCGCGCACGATCGCCAGCGCGTCGAGGTGCGGCACGCCGGCCTCGATCAGGGTGCCGAAGGTGCGCGAGAAGCCGGCGATCAAGGATTTCGAGAGCACCGGCCCGATGGCCGGCAGCTTGAGCAGGAGCTTGTGCACGCGGTAGCGGTAGGCGCCGCCGCGCCGCATCAGGTAGACGTGCAGCGCGATCAGGCCGAGCGGCAGGCCGAACACCAGGTACCAGTAGCTGACCGTGAAGTGCGAGGTGTCCAAGAGGGCCTGGGTGATCGCGGGCAGCTCGGTGTCGAAGCTCTCGAAGATGTCCTGGAACTTGGGGATCACCCACACGATGACCAGCGAGACCACGCCGACCGCGACCAGCCCGACGATCGCCGGGTAGATCATCGCGCCGACCACCTTGGAGCGGATCGCGGCCGCCTTCTCGCGGAAGCTGGCGAGCCGCGTCAGCACCCGATCGAGCACGCCCCCCGCCTCGCCCGCGCGCACCATGCTCGAGTAGAGCGGGTCGAAGGTGCGCGGGTGCTTGGCCATGGACTCCGACAGGGGCGTCCCCGCGGACACGTCGTCCACCAGCTCCTGCAAGACCTCCTTGAACGGCCCCGGGCGCGTCTGCCCCTCGAGGATCGTCAGCGCCTTGACGATCGGGATGCCGGCTTCGGAGAGGGTCGAGAGCTGGGTCGTGAACTCGGTGATGAGCTGGCCGGGGACGCGGCCGCGCCGCTTCTTGCCACCCGCCCGGGCCGTCGGAGCGGCGGCGGAGGGAGTGCCCTCGCGCCGCACGGTGGCGACGGCGGCGGCGGAACGTTGGATGCGCTTGGCCATCGGGTGAGGATGCGAGCGTAGCGGCAGGCGGGGCGGAGGGGAACGGGCGCGCCGGGGGGACCTATCCGCAGCGGGGCGCGGGGTTGCGCGTTGCCGTGTCGAGCGGCCTGTCGGCGGTGGCATCAGGAGTCCTCGTCGCGCAGGATCGTGACCTCGTACGGCCACTCGTCGATCGGGTCGCCGTCCGTTCCTGGGTGACGTAGATGACCAGCGTGACCTCGGCTTCGCTCGCCCCCAGCGGCACGCGTTCGCCCATCCAGTACGTCCTGCCGCTGTGGACGACCTGCAGGGCAAGGCTAATGCCGCCGAAGCGGTCACTTTGAACGGTCCAGAAAAGCATCATAATGAGCAACATCCAAAGCCATCTCATGGACACTACTTCCATAAGTGAGAATCCTTGCGCCCGTTAACGCAAAGTCCGGCCATTCCGATACTAACGGTATCCCGGCCACCTCCTGGGCTGTCAAGCAGTTTGAAAGAACCCTCGTATCCAATTCATGAAGCAGACAATTACCGATTACCGTCGCGAAAAATATTTTGAGACGTAACACTTGCTCATCACTGGTATTGCGCGGCGTCACTTCTCGCAGCGTTGCGACGCTCATTACACAATGCCGCGCTAGCGCGCGGGCATTCTCTTCGTCAACGGGACGCCATCTGATGAATTGCTCGTCAGCTTGCCACTGGCGCTGCTCAGCGTATCCAATGGCATACTCTGACGCGGTAAAACCACAGCTCACATATTCCAAGTCTCCATAATTCCGGAGCACCCAAGCAAGTTTAAGCACAGCCCAAGCGTAGTCGCGATCAGTGGAAGACACAGCCAGTGCTGCTTGAAGCAGCTCAAACATCTTCCATGCGTCGGGCCAGAGACCTTGAGGGGCGAACATCAATTCCTCACCCTTCGTCGCCCATTCCTTCAGTGCGTGTAATGCGTACTTCCAATACTCATGAAGATCGTCAATATTAGCTTCCGCCCAGGAACCACTCTCAGGGATTGTACGAGAAGACCATTCTATCGGCGACTCGGGAGCCTTCAAAGTGAAGTAAAAGGAGGCCACGAGTTCATAAGAATTGGGAAGACGCTCGCCCGACAGATTCGCTACGCTTTCTATTCTATTCCACGCAGCGTCCACATTCTGGCCGGCATACTCGTTAGTCTCGCCTGCATCGGATTCAGCCCGGTCACAACCACAAAGGGTCAAGAGAGCCAGAGCCCCCACAAGAATGACCGCCTTCCGCATGGTGGTACGTTCACACTCATGCCTTCGCGGCCGAGCTGGGCACGCTTGTCCGCCAGTCCGCCTCTGCACCGCTGAAGCGCACATCGCCTCCGCGTCTCCGCGCCTCCGCATCCGCGCCCCTCACGCGAACGTCTCCCGCAGCACCTCTTCCACCGTCGTCCGCCCCTCGGTGATCGCCTGCATGCCGCTCTCGCGCAGCGTGCGCATCCCGCTCGCGATCGCCTCCGTCCTCAGATCCCCCGTCGCGCCGCTCCCGAGCACGACCTTGCGCAATCGGTCGTTCATCAGCATGACCTCGAACAACCCGGTCCGCCCGCGATACCCCGTGTGGTGGCACTGCGCGCACCCCTTGCCGTAGTGGAAGGTCGCTCCGGCGAGCTTCAGGCCATCCGGCCCGAACTCGCGCAGGGTCTCATCGTCGGGCTGGTAGGCGATCTTGCAGCCCGCGCAGATCCTGCGCACCAGCCGCTGCGCGACCACCGCCTCGAGCGTCGCCGTGATCATGAACGGCTCGACGCCGATGTCGATCAGCCGCGTCACGGCCGCCGGCGCGTCGTTGGTGTGCAGGGTCGAGAACACGGTGTGCCCGGTCAGCGAGGCCTCGACCGCCGTCGCCGCGGTCTCCTGGTCGCGGATCTCCCCCACCAGGATTTTGTCGGGGTCCTGGCGCAGCATCGTGCGCAACACCTTCGCGTAGGTGACGCCGATCTCGTCGTTGATCGAGACCTGCACGATGCCCTGGATGTCGTACTCGACCGGGTCCTCGGCGGTGATGATCTTGACCCCCTCGTCGTTCGCCTCCGACAGCATCGCGTAGAGCGTCGTCGTCTTGCCCGAGCCCGTCGGGCCGGTGATCAGGACGATCCCGTGCGGGAGCTGCGTCAACCTCCGCAGCAGCTCCTCGTCGTCCTTCTGCATGCCCAAGACCGCCAGGTCGAGCTGCACCGCCGAGCGGTCGAGCACGCGCAGGACGCAGCCCTCGCCCGCCACCCCCGGGATCGTGGCCACGCGCAGGTCCACCGGCCGGCCGTCGATCGACAGCTCGATGCGCCCGTCCTGGGGCATGCGCGTCTCGGCGATGTCGAGGTCGGCCATCACCTTGATGCGCGCCACCAGCGGCACGGCCAGGTGCGCCGGCGGGGTCTCGATCTGGTAGAGCGAGCCGTCGACCCGGTAGCGGATCCGGAAGTCGCGGTCGAAGACCTCGAAGTGCACGTCGCTGGCGCGGTCCTTGATCGCCTGGTGCAGGATCGAGTTCAAGAGCCGCACCACCGGCATGCTCGCCGCGGCGGAGCTCGCGTCGGCCCCGGTGGCCGCGCGCGCCGCCGCGTCGATCGCCTCCCTCAGGCTGGCTTCGTCCCCGTAGGCCTCCTGGATCTTGCGCCGCAGGAGCTCGCCGTCGGCGATCATCCCGCGCACGTCGAGGCCAGTCGTGAAGCGCAGGTCCTCGAGCACCGCCGTGTTCAACGGGTCGGCGATCGCGACCACCAGCGTGCGCCCCTCCAGCCGCAGCGGCAGCACGACGAAGGCGTGGGCGGTGTTCCCGTCGACCATCGCCAGCGCCTCGCGCTCCGGCTGGAGCTTCTCCAGATCGACCGTCTCGAGCCCGGCCTGCTCGGCGAGCGCCAGCGCCACGTCGGCCGAGGTGCAAGCCCCGAGGTCGATCAGGATCTGGCCGATCAGGCCGCCGCGCTTGCGCTGCTCGGCGAGCGCCTCCTGGACCTGGCCCTCGCGCAGGAGGCCGCGCGCCTTGAGGATCTGCCCGAGCGGCTGGCGCCCGGCTTGCTTCCCCTCGCCGCCCTTCACATCCGCGCCTCGAGGTCGGCCGGGAGCTGGCTCGCGTCGAGCGCGACCTCGCGCGAGATCACCCCCTTCTTGAAGAGCTCCAGGAGGCTGTCGTCGAGCGTGATCATGCCCATGCGGCGCGAAGTCTGGATCGTCGATTGGATCTTGTTCGTCTCGTTCTTGCGGATCAGGTTGCCGACCGCCGGCGTCATCAGCATGACCTCGAAGGCCGCCACGCGGCCCTTCTTGTCCTGGCGCGGGAGCAGGACCTGGCTGATCACCGCCAGGATCGAGACCGAGAGCTGCGCGCGGATCTGCTCCTGCTGGTTGGCGGGGAAGGCGTCGATGATCCGGTCGACCGTGCGCGCGCTTCCCGTGGTGTGCAGCGTGCCGAAGACCAGGTGGCCGGTCTCGGCGGCCGTGATCGCCGCGGCGATCGTGTCCAGGTCGCGCATCTCGCCCAGGAGGATCACGTCGGGGTCCATGCGCAGGACGCGCCGCATGGCCTCGGGGAAGGTCGGCACGTCGATCCCGACCTCGCGCTGGGTCACCAGTCCCTTCTTGTGGGCGTGGTAGTACTCGATCGGGTCCTCGATGGTCACGATGTGGCGGTCGAGGTTGGTGTTGATCCAATCGATGAGGGTCGCCAGCGTGGTGGTCTTGCCCGAGCCCGTCGGACCGGTGACCAGCACCAGGCCGCGCGGCCGTCGCAGGAGCTCGTGCGCGCTCGGCGGCACGCCGATCTCCTCGAAGGAGAGGAGCCGGCTCGGGATCAAGCGGAGCACGGCCGAGAACCGCCCGCGCTGGCGAAAGACGCTGACCCGGAAGCGGTTGCCGCTCGGGTGCGCCAGGCCGATGTCGGTCGTGCCGCGGCTCTCGAGCTCGTTCCAGTGGGTCTCGTCGCAGAGCTGTCGGCACAGCCGCTCCGACTCCGCGTCGACCAGCACCGGGAGGTCGAGGTCCACCAGCACGCCGTGCACGCGCAGGGCCGGGGGCCGGCCTGGGTTGAGGTGCAGGTCGGAGGCGCCGCGCTCGACCGTCAAGCCCATCAGTTCGATCGCGTCCATCGTGCTTCCTCAGGGCTGCGCGTCGCCCGCGCGCGTGACGCGCAGGACCTCGGTCACGGTGGTCGAGCCGGCGAGCACCTTGCGCGCCCCGTCGGCGAGCAAGGGGTGCAGCCTGCGGCTGGAGAGCGCGGCGGCGCGGATCGCCTCGAGCGGCTGGCCGCGAAAGGTCATGTCGCGCAGGACCTCGTCCATCTCCATCACCTCGAACAGGCCGAGGCGCCCGATGTAGCCCGCGCCCTCGCAGGTGCGGCAGCCGCGGCCGCGGCGGAAGCGGCGGCCGGCGTGGGTGCGCGGGTCGAGGCCCAGGGCGCGCAGCTCGCCCTCGGGTGGGTCGTACTCCTGGGCGCACTCGCCGCAGACCTTGCGCACCAGGCGCTGGGCCATCACCGCCTGCACGGCCGCGGAGACCAGGAACGGCTTGACGCCCATGTCGACCAAGCGCGTCAACGCGGATGGGGCGTCATTCGTGTGCAGCGTCGAGAACACCAGGTGGCCGGTCAGCGAGGCCTGGATCGCGATCTCGGCCGTTTCCAGGTCGCGGATCTCGCCCACCAGGATGATGTTGGGCGCGGCGCGCAGCATCGCCTTCAAGACGCGCCCGAAGGTGAGCCCGATGCGCGGGTGCACCTGCACCTGGTTGATGCCCTGGATGTGGTACTCGACCGGGTCCTCGGCGGTGATGATCTTGACGTCGGGCCGGTTCAGCTCGCTGAGCGCCGCGTAGAGCGTCGTGGTCTTGCCCGAGCCGGTCGGACCGGTGACGAGGAAGATGCCGTTCGGGCGGCGGATCAGGCGCCGGAACCAGGCGTAGTCCTCCTCCTCGAAGCCCAGCTCGCGCAGGCCGATCAGGCTCGCGCTCTTGTCGAGCAGGCGCATGACCATGCTCTCGCCATGATTGGTGGGCAGGATCGAGGCGCGCACGTCGATCTCGCGCCCCTTGAGCTTGAGCCCGATGCGCCCGTCCTGGGGCTTGCGCTTCTCCGCGATGTCCATGTGCGCCATGATCTTCAGGCGGCTGATCAGCGGAGCGGCCAGGTGCAGCGGGTGCTCGGCGGCGACGCGCAGCATCCCGTCGACCCGGTAGCGCACGCGCAGCGCCACCTGCGAGGGCTCGATGTGGATGTCGGAGGCGCGCACCGACAGCGCCTCGTTGAACATGCGCGTCACCAAGCGGATGATCGGCGCCTCGCCGCCTTCCTCCTCCTCCCCCTCGGCGCCCATGCGGCGCGCGACGGCCTCCTCCGGCGAAGGTCCCAGGTAGCGCTCCAGGGCCTCGCGCAGCGCGCTCGGGGCGGCCAGGGCGCAGGTCACCTCGCCGCCGATCAGGAACTGGAGCTGGTCGACGACGATGCGCTTCATCGGGTCGTCGACCGCGACCACCAGCCGCCCGTCGCGCTCGGCGACCGGCAGGAGGCCCTGCTCGCGGGCGAAGTCGGCGGGGATCCTGGTCAGGACGTCGGGCGCGATGCGACCGCGGGTGAGGTCGACGAAGGCGAGGCCGAGCTTCTTCGCCAGCGTGCGCGCGAGGGTGGTCTCGTCGACGTGGCCCAGCTGGAGGAGCGCCTCGCCCAGGCGCAGGTTGCCGTTGCGCTGGAAGGCGAGCGCCTCGCGCAGCTGCGCGTCGGAGATGACGCCGGTGGCGACGAGCGTCTCGCCCAGGGGACCGTCGAGGGAGGTCACGGGGGAGGAAGATAGGCCGGGCAGGCGGCGCGGGCTACCGCCGCCCCCGCGTCAGCCTCCTTGGCGCGAGGTCTGCGGCTGCGGGTGAAATACCGAACCAGGTTCGATTCTTCAGCCAGTCCCGCGGCGCAGAGCGCCTAGGGA
>DATKBQ010000161.1:0-10602 GCA_035546375.1 Planctomycetota bacterium
CTCTCGGCGCGTGCTCACGCCGGGCCCGCCGGCGCGGGATCCTCGAGCTCGGCCAGCGCGCGCCGCGCCGCCCCGTAGATCGGCGCGCGGTCGTCGAGGATCACGCGCACGGGCACCGCCTCGAGGACCGGCCGCAGGCGCCCCTTGTCGAGGAAGGCCTCGAGAAAGTCCGGGCGCTCCAGGATCGGCAGGATCTTCGGAGCGATGCCGCCCGCGAGGTACACGCCGCCGCTCGCGAGCACGGTCAGCGCCAGGTTGCCGGCCTGGCTGCCGTAGAGCGCGGCGAAGCGCTCGAGCGCGCGCTCGGCGAGCGGCGAGCGGCCCTCGAGAGCCGCCTTCGAGATCGCGGCCGCCGGATCCTCGCCATTCCCTTGCGCGAGGTTCTCTTCAGCGCCGCCGGAGAGCCCGCGCAGGTAGGCGTAGATCGCGACGAGCCCCGGGCCGGAGAGCACGCGCTCCCAGCTAACGTGCGTCCCGTGCTCGAGGCGCAAATGCCGCAGGAGCCCGTCCTCCAGCTCGTCGCGGGGCGCGAACGCGGCGTGGCCGCCTTCCGTGGCAAAGGGTCGGTGGCGCCCGCCGTCCCAGTAGAGCGCCGCTTGGCCCAGCCCGGTGCCCGCGGCGACGATGGCTTGGTTGCCGCGCGCCCGCGGCTCGCCGGCCTGGAGCACCCGGAACGCCGAAGGCGCCAGCGCCGCCAGGCTCCATGCCGTGGCCTCCAGGTCGTTGAGCAGGATCACGTGCGAGGCTCCAGGCAGCTCCAGCGCCCGCGCGAGCCGCGCCGTGTCCACGAGCCAGGGCAGGTTCGTGGTCTGCACGCGGTTCTCGATCACCGGGCCGGCGATCCCGAACGCGGCGCGCGCGATCCCGTGCGGGTGCCGAGCGCGGAACTCGGCGGCGATCTCCTCGAGGCCCGCTTGCTCCTGGCTCGCGAAGGTCTCCTCGGCCACGAGCGCCAGGTCGCGATCGGGATCGCAGAAAGCGAGGCGCGTCTTCGTGCCGCCGACGTCGCCCGCCAGGATCAGTCCTCGGGGTTGCGCCATCTGCGCCCGCTCCGCTCGAGCAGCTCGTCGCCCGCCCGCGGTCCCCAGGTGCCCGCGGCGTAGTTCGGGAAATCGCGCGGCGGGAGCGCCTTCCAGACCGCCAAGAGCGGCTCGACGATGCTCCAGCCGCTCTCGACCATGTCGGCGCGCTGGAAGAGCGTCGCGTCGCCCTTCAGGCAGTCGTAGAGCAGCGTCTCGTAGCCGGTGCTGGGCGTCGAGCCGAAGTGCTCCTCGTAGCGGAAGGCCATTGCGACGTTGCCCATGCGCACGTTCGGGCCGGGGATCTTGGCCCCGAAGCTCAGGGTGATGCCCTCGTCGGGCTGCACGCGGATCAAGAGCACGTTGCGCGCCAGGTGCTCGACCCCCGTGCGCCGGAAGAGCAGGAGCGGCGGTCGGCGGAACTGGATCGCGATCTCCGACACGCGCCGCTTCAGGCGCTTGCCGGTGCGCAAATAGAAGGGCACGTCGGCCCAGCGCCAGTTGTCGACCGACATCTCCAGGGCGACGTAGGTCTCCGTGCTCGAGCGGGGCGCGACCTTGGGCTCCGAGCGGTACGCCGGCACGTCCTCGCCGTCGACGTACCCCGCGCCGTACTGGCCGCGCACGGCGTGGGTCAGCACGCGCTCGGGCGTGAAGGGCTGGACGGCGCGCAGGACCTTGGCCTTCTCCTCGCGCACGGCCTCGGCATCGAAGGAGGTCGGCGGCTCCATCGTCACCAGCGAGAGCAGCTGCATCAGGTGGTTCGGCACCATGTCGCGCAGCGCCCCCGCGGTGTCGTAGTACCCTCCGCGGCCCTCGATGCCGATCGACTCGGCGACGGTGATCTCGACGTTGTCGATGTACTGGCGGTTCCAGATCGGCTCGAACAGCCCGTTGCCGAAGCGGAAGACGAGGATGTTCTGGACCGTCTCCTTCCCGAGGTAGTGGTCGATGCGGTAGATCTGCTCCTCGCGCAGGACCGAGGCGAGCTCCGCGTTCAAGGCGCGCGCGGACTCGAGGTCGCTGCCGAAGGGCTTCTCGACGATCACGCGCCGCGCGGGTCGGCCCTTGCCGCCGCCCTCGCCGTCCTCGCGCGCGAGCCCGGCCTCGTCGAGGGCCCTGACCACCGGCGCGAAGTACCTCGGCGCCGTGGCCAGGTAATAGAGGCGGTTGCCCTGCGTCCCGTGGCGGGCGTCGGCCTGCTCCAGCACCTTGGCCAGCTTCGCGAAGGTGGCTTGGTCCTCGAAGGCGCCGCTGACGTAGTAGCAGCGGCGCTGGAGCCAGTCGAGCAGCCGCGAGTCGCACTCGTGCGTGCAGTAGGTGCGCACGTCCTCGCCGATCTTGCGCCGGAACTCGGAGTCGCTCAGCTCCGCGCGAGCCACGCCGACGACGGCGAAGCTCTCGTTCAGGAGCCCCGCGGCGGCGAGGTTGTAGAGCGCCGGCAGGAGCTTGCGCTGCGTGAGGTCGCCCGAAGCGCCGAAGATCGCGATCGCCGCCGGCGGCGCCGGCGCGGCGAAGGGGTTCGAGAGCAGCGTGGGCTCGCTCTTCGCCGCCGCGGCTCGGCCACCCTTCGCCGTCGATCGCTTGGTGCGTTGCGCCGCCTTCTTGCCCATCGTCCCCTCGCGGGCCTAGACGGGCGGCTCGACGTGGCCGCCGAACTTGTGGCGCATGGCCGAGAGGCACTTGTCGGCGAAGGTGTGCTCCTGGCGCGATCGGAAGCGCGCGAAGAGCGCCGTGGCGAGCACGCCAGCCGGCACGGCCTCCTCGATGGCGGTGTCGATGGTCCAGCGGCCCTCGCCCGAGTCCTGCACGTGTCCCACGTACCGCTCGAGCGCCGGATCCTCGGCCAGCGCCGCCGCCGTCAGGTCGAGCAGCCAGGAGCCGACGACGCTGCCGCGCCGCCACAGCTCCGCGATGCCCGCCAGGTCGAGGTCGTAGCGCTGCGCCGCCGGCAGCTTCTCCGATGACGCGCTGCGCAGGATGTCGAAGCCCTCCGCGTAGGCCTGCATCAGGCCGTACTCGATGCCGTTGTGCACCATCTTCACGAAGTGGCCGGCGCCGGCCGGCCCGCAGTGCAGGTAGCCCTGCTCGGCGGTGCCCTCGCCCGAGCGGGCGGGGCTCGGAGGCACGTCCCCCTGGCCCGGCGCCAGCGCCCGGAAGACCGGGTCGAGCCGCCCGACGACCCCCGGGTCGCCTCCGATCATCAGGCAGTAGCCGCGCTCGGCGCCCCAGACGCCGCCGCTGGTGCCGACGTCCACGTAGTGCAGGCCGCGCTCGCGCAAGCTCCGCGCGCGGCGCACGTCGTCCTTGAAGAAGGTGTTGCCGCCGTCGATCACCGCGTCGCCCGGCTCGAGCAGCCCGACCAGCTCGTCGATCGCGCTCTCGGTGACCTCGCCCGCGGGCAGCATCATCCAGACGTTGCGGGGCTTCGATAGGCGCTGCACGAGCTCCTGCAGCGACGCGGAGCCTTGCGCGCCGGCGGAGGCGAGCTCGCGCACCTTCTCCGCGTCGCGATCGTAGACCACGGCGCCGTGGCCGGCCCGCATCAGCCGGCGCACCATGTTGCCGCCCATGCGGCCGAGCCCGATCATCCCTAGTCCCATCGCACTGCCTCCTTCGTCCGACCGAGTGCGGAGGGACCAATCTAGCGAGGTCCGGCCGCGGATTCCGGGAGCCGCTCCCGCGAGCGCGCCCATTCCTGGATGAAGCGCGCCGCGAGCGCCGTCCAGCCGGTCTGGTGGCTCGCGCCCAATCCCTTGCCCGTGTCCCCGTGGAAGTACTCGTGGAAGAGCACGAGGTCCTTCCAGTGGGGATCGTGCGCGCACGTCGCGCTGCCCGCCTGGCAGGGGCGCGCGCCCTCCAGATCCGGCAGGAACAGCCGCGCCAGCCGCTTGCCGATCTCGCCCGCCACCTCGCGCAGGTTCATCATCGTCCCCGAGCCGGTCGGGCACTCGACGCGCAGCCCCTCGCCGTAGAAGTGGTGGTAGCGCTCGAGCGCCTCGACCAATAGATAGTTGAGCGGGAACCACACCGGCCCGCGCCAGTTCGAGTTGCCGCCGAAGGCGCCGGTGCGCGATTCGCCGGGCTCGTAGGCCACGCGGTGGACCGAGCCGTCCAGTCGCAGCTCGAAGGGACGCGCGGCGTGGACGCGCGAGAGCGAGCGCACGCCGTAGGGCGAGAGGAACTCGTCCTCGTCGAGCACGTAGTGCAGGACGCGCACCAGCCGCTCCCGCGACGGGATCGCGAGCAGCCGGTGGCCGTCGCCGTTGCCGGCGCTGCGCTCCATGTAGGAGATCTCCGTCGCCAGGTCCCTGCGGTTCTCCAGGAACCACTGCATGCGCTTCTTGAAGCCCTGGCAGCGGTCGATCAGGTCCTGCTCGAGGATCTCGACCGCGAAGAGCGGGATGATCCCGACCATCGAGCGCACGCGCATCGGCACCTTGGCGCCGTCGACCAGGAGCTTGTCGTAGTAGAAGCCGTCCTCCTGGTCCCACAGCCCGCTCCCGCCGAGCGTGTTCATCGCGTCGCAGATGGCGACGAAGTGCTCGAAGAACTTCGAGGCCACGTCCTCGTAGGCGGAGTCCTCGGCGGCCAGCTCGAGCGCGATCGAGAGCATCGTCGCGCAGTAGAAGGCCATCCACGCGGTGCCGTCCGCCTGCTCCAGGTGGTGGCCGCGCGGCAAGGGCGCCGAGCGGTCGAAGACGCCGATGTTGTCCAGCCCCAGGAAGCCGCCCGAGAAGAGGTGGTTGCCCTCCGGGTCCTTGCGGTTGACCCACCAGGTGAAGTTGATCAGGAGCTTGTGGAAGGCGCGCACGAGGAAGCGCCGGTCGCGCTCGCCGCGCGGGGCGCTGATCTTGTAGACGCGCCAGACGGCCCACGCGTGCACCGGGGGGTTCACGTCCGAGAACGCGAACTCGTAGGCCGGGATCTGGCCGTTGGGGTGCATGTACCACTCGCGCAGGAAGAGCAGGAGCTGCGCCTTGGCGAACTCGGGATCGATCTCCGCGAACGGGATCATGTGGAAGGCGAGGTCCCAGGCGGCGTACCAGGGGTACTCCCACTTGTCCGGCATCGAGATCACGTCGCGGTTGTAGACGTGCCGCCAGTCGGCATTGCGCCCCGCGCGGCGCGAGGGAGGCGGCGGGGGCTGGGCGGGATCGCCGTCGAGCCAGGTCTGGACCACGTAGTGGTAGAACTGCCGGCTCCAGCAGAGCCCGCCGAAGAGCTGGTGCAGGACGTTGCGCTCCTCGCTCGACAGGCTCGCCGGCAGTCGCTCGGAGTAGAAGCGATCGTGCTCGCGCCGGCGCGCCTCGAAGGTGCGCGCGAAGTCCGCGCCGAACGCGGGGCGGTTCGGCGGGGAGCCCGTCCCGACCTGGCGCAGCCGCAGCTCGAGGGTGCGCGCCGTGCCCGGCTCGAGCTGGAAGCTCGCGTGGAAGGCGGCCTTCGTCCCGTGGCCCTCGGGGTTCACGGCGTCCGCGCGCCGGCGCACCACGCGCTCGTGGAAGGCGTCCTTGGCGAAGCGCGAGCCGCCCGGGAGACCCCAGAGCCGCTCGGCGTTCGTATCGTTCTCGGTGAAGTACAGCTCGGGCGCGGCCAGGCTGCCCTCGGGCGGCCGCAGCTCCAGCGCGAAGTGGCCCAGCGTCGGATGGCGCGCGTCCACCGCCAGCGCTCCGGCCCGCGACAAGCGCGGCCGCGAGTCGATGGCGTCCTCGCGCGTGCCCCAGGCCCAGGTGTTGCGGAACCACAGCGTCGGCAGAACGTCGAGCTGCGCCGTCTCGGGTCCGCGGTTGGCGACCTCGATCCGCACGAGGATGTCGTCCGGCCCGGCCTTGGCGTACTCGACCTGCACGTCGAAGTAGCGCCCCTCGTCGAAGATCCCGGTGTCCTCGAGCTCGAGCTCCGGCTGCTCCCGACCCCGCCGGCGATTCTCCTCCACTAGCGCCGCATAGGGGAACTCGCGCTGCGGGTACTTGTACAGCGCCTGCATGTAGGAGTGCGTCGGCGTCGAGGCCAGGTACCAGTAGCACTCCTTCACGTCCTCGCCGTGGTTGCCTTCCGGACCCGTCAATCCGAACAGGCGCTCCTTCAGGATCGGATCGCGGCCGTTCCAGAGCCCCAGCGCGAAGCACAGCCGGCACTCGCGGTCGGTGATCCCCAGGATCCCGTCTTCGCCCCAGCGGTAGGCGCGGCTGCGCGCGTGGTCGTGGGGGAAGTAGCTCCACACGTCGCCGCCGGCGGAATAGTCCTCGCGGACGGTCGCCCACTGGCGCTCGGCGAGGTAGGGGCCCCAGCGCTTCCAGTTGCGGCGCCGGGCGGCGTCCTCGGCGAGCCGGCGCGACTCGGGATCCTTGCCGCTGCTGCGGGGGTGGGGCATGGCCGGGGACGGATGCGTGCGAAGGGGCGCGACGGCTCGCCGGCAGGATATCTCCGCTGGGGCAGGCGGCGGTTCGCCCGCATCGTCTATCGGTGACCGCGGGCTCCAGGCCTGAACCGCCGGCTCCGGGCTCCAGCGGAGGGTTCGGGGCTGCCGAAGAGGGAGCCAGTCCCGTGTCCTCCCCGACCGATTCCCCCGCCGACGGCGCCGCCGCGCTCAAGGCTCGCCTCTGCACCCTGGCGAGCGACGCCGAGCTGGAGCTGCCGCTGCTCCCCGACGCCTCGGCCCAAGTGCTCGCCCTGTGCGGCGAGGAGTCCTGCGACTCCCGCGGGCTCGCGCAGCTCCTCGAGCGCGACCCGGCGCTCGCCGCGCACGTGCTGCGCGTGTCGAACTCCGCCGCCTACGCGCCGCGCGAGCCCATCGTGTCGCTCCAGCAGGCGGTCAGCCGGCTCGGCATGGGCGGCGTGCGCAACATCGCCGTCGCCGTCGCGCTGCAGGTCGAGATCTTCCGCGTGCCCGGCCACGAGGGCCGGCTCGCCGAGCTGTGGACCCATTCGGCTTGCGCCGGCGCGTGGGCGCGCGAGATCGCCCGCGCGCGGAGGCGCAACGCCGAGGGCGCGTTCCTGTGCGGGCTCCTGCACGACGTCGGCAAGCCGGCGCTCCTGCGCGAGATCGCCGCGCTCGAGCGCGGCCTCGGGCTGAACCTGGACGACGCGGCGCTGGAGGACTGCTTCGACGAGCTCCACGCCGAGCTCGGCGCGCGGCTGCTCGAGCGCTGGAAACTCCCGGGGCGGATGGTCGCGGCCGCGCGCTTCCACCACCGCCCCGACGATCCCGAGGTGCTCGCGGACCATGCGCGCTACGCCGAGGACGTGCACACCACCGCGCTCGCCAACCAGCTGGCCCACTGGTCGAGCGAGCTGGCGCCGGAGCGGCTCGAGGCCGTGCGCGCCTGCCCCGCGCTCGAGCCTTTGGGACTCTACGCCGAGGATCTCGAGGCGCTCATGGGCCGCCGCGACACGGTCCTGGAAGCGGCGCTGGCCCTGGCATGAGGCCCGCGGGCAAGCGCTTCGACCTGCTGGTGATCGGCGCGGGTCCGGCGGGCCAGAAGGCCGCCGTGCAAGGAGCCAAGGCGGGCTGCAAGGTGCTCCTGGTCGAGCGCGAGTCCGGCGTCGGCGGCGAGTGTGTGCACCGGGGCACGATCCCGAGCAAGACCCTGCGCGAGAGCGCGGTCTACCTGGCCGGCCTGCGGCGGCGCGCGGCCGAGTTGATCGAACGCGAGCTCGGACCGCAGACCAAGCTCGAAAGCCTGATGAGCCGGCTCGACAGCATGCTCGAGCGTCACCGCCACTTCATGGGCGAGCAGCTCGAGCGCAACGGGATCGAGCTCTGGCGAGGCCGCGCGCGCTTCGTCTCGCCGTGCGAGGTCGATGTCGCCTGCACGGGCGGCGCGACCTGGCGCGCGGCGGCCGGCGTGATCGTCGTGGCCACCGGCTCGCGCCCTCGACGCCCGCCGGACGTGCCGGTCGACCACGAGCGCATCCTCGACAGCGACTCGATCCTGTCGATGCCCTACCTGCCGGGCTCGCTGACCGTGCTCGGCGCGGGCGTGATCGCCTCCGAGTTCGCCTCGATCTTCCAGACGCTCGGCGTGCGGGTCACGATGATCGACCGCGGCGAGCGGCCGTTGCCGTTCCTCGACGCGGAGCTGACCGGTCGCTTCGTCAGCCACTTCGAGCGCGACGGCGGTCGCTTCGTCCCCTGCTCGCGCGCGACCCGCGTCGCCTGCGATTCGCTCGGGCCGGTCGAGACGACGCTGGACAGCGGCGTGGTCGTGCGCTCCGAGAAGGTGCTCGTGGCGCTCGGCCGCTCGGCCTGCATCCAGGGCCTCGACCTCGACGCGGCCGGAGTCGCCGTGAACGATCGCGGCTTCATCGCCGTGGACGAGAACTGCCGCACGTCGGCCCCGAACGTCTACGCGGTCGGCGACGTGATCGGCCCGCCGGCCCTCGCGGCCTCCTCGATGGAGCAGGGCCGCCGCGCGGTCCGCCACGCCCTGGGCCTCGAGCTGGGACCGCCGTCCGAGACCGTGCCGATCGGCGTCTACACGATCCCTGAGATGGCGAGCGTCGGTCTCTCCGAGGCCGACGCGGTGGCCCGCGAGGGAGCGGCGCTGGTGGGTCGCTCGCGCTTCGCCGAGCTGGCGCGCGGTCAGATCAACGGCGACTGCGAGGGCCTCTTGAAGCTCGTCGCCGACCCGAGCGGCACGCGCCTGCTCGGCGCGCAGATCGTCGGCGAGGGCGCCACCGAGCTGATCCACCTGGCGCAGCTCGCGCTCCTCGGCCAGCTCGACGTCGACGCCTTCGTCGACAACATCTTCAACTTCCCGACCCTCGCCGAGGGCTACCGCGTCGCGGCGCTCGAGATCGCCGGCAAGCGCGCGGAGTCGCTGCGCGCGGCCGGTTGAATCCGCAGCCCGGCGGAGCGGGTCGCGCCGGCGCAATTCTGGGACTACGGCAGGAACTGGGCTGCCGGCGTTGGGGGCTGCCGGCGACGTGGCCAGATTCGGCCAGTGCAGCGTCTCCCTTCCTACGGACTGGTAGGATAGGTCGAGCGCGGGGCTGAGGGAGCTCGCACGCCGCACCGCTCGAAGGGTGAATGCCCCGGTGCGACCCTCCTCGAGCGCCGGCCATCCATTGAGCCGAAAACCGGTCGAAGTCAGCATAGATCCCCTGCGCCTCGCCTTCGAGGCAGGCCGTGGGGAGTGCGGGACCGTGGCGCTCACCTTCCAAGAGTTCCGCAGCCGCGCCACCGAGCTCGCCCGCCGCCGGCTTCGGGCCTGCGGTGCACCCGACTTCGGCCCGCGCCTCGCGGAGGTCCTCGCGCAGACCCGAGGCGCGGACCTGTACCTCGCGATCGCCTGCGACGCGGGGGTCGCGGGAGCATGGGAGTGCTTCACGGCACGCTATGGCTCACGCTTGCGCGGCTTGGCGAGACACTTCGGCCTGTCGACCGGCGACGCCGAGACGCTGGCGCGCGACCTCCCCGGCGACCTCGTCTCCCCGCCGCCAAGCCGGACCGCCCGCACGATCATCGGAACCTACGACGGCTCGGGAACGCTCTTCGATTGGATCGCGACGATCGTCGCGCGGCGGGTGACGGACCGCATGCGCGCCCGCGCCCGCGCTCCTGAGAACCTCGGGGCCGAGGATGCGTCTCGGGCGAAAGGCGCGGGCGCCATCCACGACGGCCCCGACCCCGCGCTCCTCGTCCTCGACGCCGAAGTGGTCCTCCAGCTCGAGGAGGGGCTCCGCGAGGCCTGGGAAGGGTTGACCCCCCGCGAGGAGCTCTCGCTGCTCCTGTGCTTCGGCGAGGGCCTGTCGCAGCGCGCGCTCGTCCCGCTCTTCGGGCTCAGCGAGTCCGCCGTCAGCCGGACGATCAAGGGCGCGATCGAGAAGCTGAAGGCGGCGGTCCTCCCGCGCTTCCTCGCCGCGAGCCCCGAGGGGTGGCGCGATCGCGAAGGCCTGTGGCATGCATTGCGTGAGGCTGTCGTGAAACAGTTGCAAGTTCGGGCGACCCAGAGCGACATCCTCGTAGGACGAACCTCCGCCCATGAGAGCTGAAGACGACGACACCCTCGGCGACGAGGCCTTCGCCGCCCTCGTGGTGGGGCGCTTAGGCTCCGGCAACCGCGTTTCGCCAGCGGAAGCCTGTCCCGACGCGAACCTCCTTGCGGCCGCGCGCGGCGGAAGGCTCCTGCCCGAGGAGCGTGAATCCCTGGAGGATCACCTGCGCCGCTGCGGCAGCTGCCGGGGGGTCTTCGCGGCGATCGTCCGGGCCGGCGACGCGGAGCTCCTGGAGAACGGCCGCACAATCCACGCGCAGGCCCGCCCGTGGCCGCGACCCGTCCGAAGGCACTGGGCCTGGGCGGCCGCAGCCGCGGTCCTGATCACGGCGCCGCTCGCGTGGACCCTCGCCCGCTGGCTCGCCCGGCAGCCGGATGCAGGTCCCGCCCGGACGGAGGACCTGCTCCTCGCCTCCGCTCAGGACCTGGCCACCGTCCACCCGGACCTCTTCGCGGACTTCCGCCCGCTCGACGCCGACGAGCTCGCCGCCCGGGCGCCGCTCCTGCGCGCCCCGGTCGAGCGCGATGCGCGCGCCGCGCTCACGCTCCTCGAGCCGGCGGGCAGGATTCTCGACACCCGACCG
>DATKBQ010000162.1:0-4638 GCA_035546375.1 Planctomycetota bacterium
CCTCGCTGCGTTCCTCTTCCTCGCCCTCCTCGGCCTCTCCGGCCTCCCCGGCCGCCTCGGGCTCGGGCTCGGCCGCGCGGCGCTCCGCGCGCGCAGGCTTCCCTCGAGCCTCCCCGCGCTCCTCGCTCGGAGCGGCGCGGCGCTCCTTCGCGCGGGCCTTGCGCTCGCCGCGCGGCTCCCCTTCATCCTCCTCGCCGCGCTCCTGCTCACCCTTCGGCTCTTCCTCCCGCGCCCCTTCGTCGGGCTCGGCGAAGCTCACCAGCGCAGCGCCGACCTCGATCGTGTCGCCCTCGGCGACGTGCACCTCGCCGATCCGGCCGGCCTGCGGCGAGGGGACCTCGACCGTCGCCTTGTCGGTCTCGACCTCGATCAGGCCCTGCTCCTTCTCGACCTCGTCGCCCGGCGAGACGAGGACGGCCACCACCTTGGCCGAGACGATGTTCTCGCCCAGCTCGGGAAGCTTGAAGTCGCGCGCCATGGCCCGCTCAGCTCGTCATCGGGTCCTTCTTCGCGGGGTCGATCTCCAGCTCCTCGATCGCCCGCTCGACCCGTCCCGGCTCCAGCTCGCCGCGCCCGGCGAGGGCGTGGAGCGCGGCGAGCGCCACGTAGCGCGCGTCGACCTCGAAGAAGTCGCGCAGGGCGGCGCGGCCGTCGCTGCGGCCGTAGCCCTCGGTGCCCAGGCTCTCCAGGCGGCCCGGCAGCCAGCGCGCGATCGAGTCCGGCAACACCTTCAAGTAATCGGAGGCGGCCACGAACACGCCGTCGCGGGACCCTGCCGGGCCGCCGAAGCAGCCCTCGATCCAGGAGCGCCTCGGCTCGGCGCCGGGGTGCAGGCGGTTGAAGCGCTCGCAGGCGAGCGCGTCCTCGCGCAGGAGCTTGTAGCTGGTCACCGACCACACCTCGGCGGGTATGCCGAAGCGGTCGGCGAGGATTTCCTGGGCCTTGACGACCTCGTTCAGGATCGCGCCGCTGCCGAGCAGCCTCACGGGGGTCCCCCGCTCGCCATTCGCCGCCGCCCGGAGCCGGTAGAGGCCGCGCAGGATCCCCTCGCGCGCGCCCTCGGGCATCTTCGGCTGCACGTAGTTCTCGTTGGCGACGGTCATGTAGTAGAGGACGTCCTCGTCGCCCTCGAGCATGCGCGTGATGCCGTCCTGGACGACGAGCGCGATCTCGTAGGCATAGGCCGGGTCGTAGGCGCGCAGGTTCGGCACCGAGAGCGCGGTCACGTGGCTGTGGCCGTCCTGGTGCTGCAGCCCCTCGCCGGCCAGCGTGGTGCGCCCGGCCGTCGCGCCGATCAGGAAGCCGCGCGTGCGCGAGTCGCCGGCGGCCCAGATCAGGTCGCCGATGCGCTGGAAGCCGAACATCGAGTAGAAGAGGAAGAACGGCAGCATCGCCAGGCCGTGCTCGGCGTGCGCGGTGCCCGCGGCGATGAAGGACGACATCGAGCCGGCCTCGGTGATCCCCTCCTCCAGGATCTGCCCGTCCTTCGCCTCCTTGTAGTAGAGCAGGCTGGCGGCATCGACCGGGTCGTAGAGCTGGCCGATGCTCGAGTAGATCCCGTACTGGCGGAACAGGCTCTCCATGCCGAAGGTGCGCGCCTCGTCGGGCACGATCGGCACGATGCGCCGGCCGAGCTCGGGATCGCGCAGGAGCTTGGCCAGGATGCGCAGGAGCACCATGGTGGTCGACACGGGACGGTCGCCGGTGCCCTCGAGGAACTCGGCGTAGAGCTCGTCCTTCGGCAGCGCCACGCTCGGCACGACGGTGCGGCGCTGCGGCAGCGGGCCGCCCAGCTCGCGCCGGCGATCGAGCATGTACTGGATCTCGTGGCTGACGGGCGGCGGGCGGTAGAAGGGCGCGTCCTTGACGTGCGACTCCGCCACCGGGATCGCGAAGCGGTTGCGGAAGTGGAGCAGCTCTTCCTCGTTGAGCTTCTTCTGCTGGTGGGTGATGTTCTTGCCCTCGCCGGCCTCGCCCATGCCGTAGCCCTTGATCGTCTTGGCGAGGATCACGGTCGGCGAGCCCTTGTTCTCGACCGCGGCCTTGTAGGCGGCGTGGACCTTGTCGGGGTCGTGGCCGCCGAGCGACATGTGCCAGAGCTGGTCGTCGGAGAGGTGCTCCACCATCTCGAGCAATTCGGGATATTTGCCGAAGAAGTGCTTGCGGATGTAGGCCCCGCCCTCGACCCGGTACTTCTGGTACTCGCCGTCGACCGCCTCGCCGCAGCGCCGGGCGAGCAGGCCCTTCTCGTCGCGCGCGAAGAGCTCGTCCCAGTCGCTGCCCCAGATGACCTTGATCACGTTCCAGCCGACGCCGCGGAAGACCGCCTCCAGCTCCTGGATGATCTTGCCGTTGCCACGCACCGGGCCGTCGAGGCGCTGCAGGTTGCAGTTGACGACGAAGATCAGGTTGTCGAGCTTCTCGCGTGCCGCGATCGAGATCGAGCCGAGCGACTCGGGCTCGTCGGTCTCGCCGTCGCCGACGAAGCACCAGACCTTGGCGTCGGTGGGCTCTTTGAGGCCGCGGTTCTCGAGGTAGCGCATGAAGCGCGCGCGGTAGATCGCCGTGATCGGGCCGAGCCCCATGGACACCGTGGGGAACTGCCAGAAGTCGGGCATCAGCCACGGGTGCGGGTAGGAGGAGAGCCCGCCGCCCGGCCGCAGCTCGCGCCGGAAGTTCGCCAGGTGACGCTCGTCCAGGCGCCCCTCCAGGAAGGCGCGGGCGTAGGTGCCCGGCGCGGCATGGCCCTGGAAGTAGACGAGGTCGCCGCCGCAGGGGTGGTCCTTGCCGCGGAAGAAGTGGTTGAAGCCGACCTCGTAGAGGGTGGCCGAGGAGGCGAAGGTCGAGATGTGGCCGCCGATCCCGATCTCCTCGCGGTTGGCGCGCACCACCATCGCCATCGCGTTCCAGCGCACCAGGCTCTTGATGCGCCGCTCGATCGCCCGGTCGCCGGGATAGGGCGGCTGGAGCGAGGGCGGGATCGTGTTGATGTAAGGAGTCTGGGCCGTGACCGGCAGCGGGGCGCCCGCGCGCTGGGCGTGGATCTGGAGATCCTGGAGCAGGCTGCGCACGCGCTCCGGGCCGCCGCGCTGGCGCACGTCCTCGAGGGAATCGATCCAGTCCTGCACCTCGATCGCGTCGAGGCGGTCTTCGCCGTTCTCCTGGGGAGGGTTCATGGGGGTCTCGTAGGCCGATCGCGAGGGGCATGGTACGGGGCGCTGGAAGAGGGTTCCATCGAACGGAGCGGTTCCGATGCGCCGCTCGAGCGATCGGCGGACACGTGGCCGCGTGACGCCGCCCCGGAGGGCCCGCGCGGCGAGGCTCGACTCCGACTGTCAAGTCGCCGCTCTAGGGCGTCGGCATGGCGGTGCCCGGGCAGACGTCGTCCAGCCAGAGCTCCATGCCACCGATCTCGAAGCGCTCCAGCGGGCCGCTGAGGCTCAGCATGCCCTGGTCGTTGCCGCTGCCTCCCACCACGGTGACGTGGACTCCGGCGATCGTGGCGCCGTCGATGTCGGCGAAGTTGGCGAAGTTCCGGAGCTCGCCGTTGATCCTGAGGTTGACGTTGCCGCCGAGCTCGGCGAAGCGCAGCGACAGCCGGGTGACCGGCGGCAGGGTGAAGGCGAAGACGACGCCGCTGGCCCGCAGCTCCTGCCCGCTGCCTCCGGCCTCGCCGAGCGTGTCGATGCGGCCCGTCCCGTTGCCGACGGGGGTCCCGTCCAGGCGGCGCAAGCGCTTGACCTCGACCGTCACGCCGGAGCCGCGGAACCGATCGCCGGAGCGGTAGACCGCGTTCGCGGGAAGGTCCTCGAAGTCGATGCAGCGGTTGCGGGTGCGCGCGCCGTCGCCGGCGACGAGGCAGCCGCCGCCCAGGCACGCCAGCAGGCCCAGCATGGCCGAAGCGCGAACGCCACCTGCCCGAGATGCGTCCTTCATGCCCGTCTCCTGCACCCGGACCGCCCCTCGCGCGGGTCCGCCCCAGGAGTGTAGCCGCTCCTGCGCCCGCCATCGTTCCCCCGAGGCCCAAAGGAGCATGCAGCGCCCGCCGTCGAGCCTTCCACGGCGCGATTCTCCGTTGCTCCGCTCCGGAGCTTCGGTAGCAAGCATCGGATCCTCGCTCCCCGCCCCGCGGTCGCGCGGAAGCGCCGCGCTCCGCCGATCCCTCCCTAGGAGCTCTCCCATGCTGCCCCGAGCCCGCCGCGCGCTCGCCGCCGAGAAGCCGGACCTGACGACGATGATCGACGATGTGCATCCGCTTCCGCACGCTCGATGCGCACCTCTCGGCCTCGCTCCCGCCCGATGGCAGGGGTGCGAGCCTCGAGCCGGCGGTTGAGCGGGTTTGCGTCCGCATCGACGTCGCACGCGAGGGCTCGCGGCTCGCGCCGCGCGGCGACGCACCCTGGTCGGGACGAGGCGCGTACCGCTACGGCGAGGACCGCGCGCTGGCCTACACCGTCGGCCCGCACCGCTTCGCGAGCCTCGCGGCCCTCGAGGGGGCCCTGGGCGAGCTGCACCGCGCCGACTCCGGCCGCGGGGCCGTCATCGACGCCCGGCCCGGCGTCATCTACGAGGACGTAGTCGCGGTCGTCGATACCCTCGTCGACTGCGGCTACCGCGAGATCGCCTTCAGGGCCAGCG
>DATKBQ010000163.1:0-13697 GCA_035546375.1 Planctomycetota bacterium
CGAGCAGCTCGCGCAGGCTCGGCAGGTCGCTCGCGACCAGCGGCAGGCCCACCGCCATCGCCTCGAAGACCTTGAGCGGCGAGGTGTAGCGCGCGCTGATCGCCGGCTGGGAGCGGTTGGGGACGACGCCCACGTCCGCCGCGCGCAGGTAGAGACCGACGCGCGCGGGGGGCTGGAAGCCGTCGATGCGCACGTTCGGGATGCCGCGCGCGCGCTCGCGCAGCCGCTCGACGTCGAGATCCATGCCGCCGGCGACCACGAAGCGCACGGCCGGCAGGAGCCGCGCGGCCTCGACCAAGACCTCGGCGCCCTTCCATGCGAGCAGGCCGCCGGTGTAGGCGACCTGCGGCCCCTCGCGCGGGAGCCCGAGCTCTTCGCGCGCCTCCTCCCGCGGCGGAAGCGCGGCGAAGCGAGACGGCTCGAGCGCGTCGTGCTCGACGACCACCCGCGCCGGGTCGAGCCCGAGCGCGCACAGCTCCTCGCGCACGCCGCCCGAGATCGCGACGACGCCGCGCGCTCGTCCCATGGCCTCCGCCAGCCAGCGCCGGCGCGTGCGGCCTCCCGGGACGCGGTGCACCTCGAGGAAGACGTCGTCGAAGCCGCCGCGCAAGAGCGCCCGCCCGGCCTCGACCTCGCGCGAGAGCACCGTCCGGCCGCCGAAGCGCTCGCGCACGAGCCGCGCCGCATTGCGCGAGAACGAAAGCTCCTGCAAGCGCGCCGGCAAGTACTGCAGCGCCCGGGGCACGAGGTCGATCGCGTCGAGGCAGGCAACCTCGAGGATCTCCGGCCGGGCTCCGGCGGGCACGGCGTAGTGCTCGAAGAGGTCCACGCCGGCGGGCAGCGGCGTCGTGCGCCGGCGGCGGGCGTGAGCGAGGACCGTCGGCGCTCCCGCGCGCGCGAAGGCGGCGGCCGCCTGGATCACCTGCAAGGACTGCGCGCGCTGCGAAGGGAGGCGCGCGTTGGCGACGACGACCAGCGAAAGGCTCACTGCGAGCGCGGCGAGGGGTCCCCCGCGCCCTGGCCCACCCCGCCCGCGTAGCCGAGCCCCTGCAGGCGCCGCGCGGTCTCATCGCGGTCGCGCGCCGACTCGACGATCGCCTGGCGCGGGATCGGCATCGAGCGGTCGAACTCGCGCAGGGCCGCCAGGAGGCGCTCGGCCTCGCCCGGCGCTTCCTCCAGGAGGTTCGCGTGCTCGCCCGGGTCGGTGGCCAGGTCGTAGAGCTGCGCGCGCTCGAGCTCGCCCGCCTGCATCGCGCGCCAACCCTCCTCCGAGAGCGCCTGCGACGGCACGACGAGCTTCCAGCGCTCGTCCTGCACCGCGAGGTAGACGCCGTTCTCGGCGAAGGAGAATTCCTTGACGCCGGCCACCTCCCCGCGCGCGAGCGCGACCAGGCTCACGCCGTCGATCGCCCCACGGTCGCGGCCCGCCTCGTCCACTCCTCCCTGCTCGTGCGGCGGCGCGACGCGCAGGAGCTCGCACACCGTCGGCACGACGTCGACCTGCTCGACCAGCGCCGCCACCCGCCTCCCTGGCGGAAGCGCCCCGGGCAGCGCCATGACCAGCGGCACGCGCAGGTTCGTCTGGTACATGAAGTTGTGCTCCCAGAGGTCGTGGTCGCCCAGCTCCTCGCCGTGGTCGGAGGTGACGATCACCAGCGTGTGGTCGAGGACCGAGGTGCCGTCGGGCAGCTTCTCCCGCGCCAGCTCGTCGAGCACGCTGCCGATCATCTCGTCCGCCTGGGTCACGCCGCCGGCGTAGAGGTCGGCGATCTGCCGGCGGTCCGCGTCGTTCGGCCGGAACCGGCCCTCCTCGATGGCGATCCGCGCGTCGGCGTAGAACGAGCGGATCGGACCGTCGTAGGCGGGGTCGCAGTACATCTTCCGGAAGCGCTCCGGCGGGTCGTACGGGGTGTGCGTCGTGTAGAAGTGCACCATCGCGACGAAGCGCTTGCGGGCGTTGTCGGCGAGCCAGCTGCGCGCTACCCGGGCGACCGGATCGTCGTGCAGGCGCTGCTCGAGCTTCGCGCGCACGATCGAGAGCACCAGCTCCGAGCGGAACACGCTCCAGGGCTGGCCCGCGAGCACGAGGCCGTGCCCGACCATCGCCTCGTAGTAGGCGTCGAAGCCGCGCGTCAGCCCGGATCCGTGGGACAGCGTTCCGGTCATGAAGGCGGCGCCGTAGTAGTCGCCCTCGCGCAAGTTCCCACTCTCCGCGAGCGCGGCCGACTTCAGGTGCCAGGGCAGCGTGACGTTCGGCCACATGCGCACGCCCGGCGCCATCTTGACCAGCCCGTGCCGGCGCGGGTACTTGCCGGTGAGGAGCGAGCCGAAGCTCGACCAGGTGAAGGGGGCCTGGACGAGGGCGTTCTCGAAGAGGACGCCGCGCGCGGCGAGCTCGTCGATGCGCGGCGTGCGGATGCGCTGGCTCCCGTAGCAGCCGAGCACGTCCGAGCGCAGCGCGTCGACCACGAAGATCAGGACGTTCGCCCGGCCGACGGTGCGCGCGTTGGGCGCGCCGAGCTCCTCGGTCTCGGCGCGCGCGCCCGAGAGGTACGCGAGGCCGAGGAGCCAGAGGATCGGCACCGTGGCTGCGGCAGCCCAGAGCGCGCTGCGCGAGAGCTTCCGCCCGAGCGCCGTCGCCGCCCAGGCGAGGAGCCCCGCGAGCGGCAGGAGCGCCGCCGCGACCGCCAGGCGCTTGGGGTGGGTCGCCGGAAGGCCCCAGAAGAGCCATTCGCGGCTCCACCAGTACAGCTCGAGGAAGACCCCGAGGCTGAGCGCGAGCAGGAACAACGCGCGGACGCGTTCGGCCAGGGGCCGATGTCGCAGCAGCAGGTGCGCCAGCGGCGAGAGGACCAGGAGCACGGCGCTCCAGAAGACCCCGTACAGGACGACGGCGCCGCCCAGGCAGCCGATCCAGTTCCAGGCCCCGGAGAGGTCGGTGCGCAGGCCCGCCACGATGCCGTCGGCCAGCCCGAGCAAGGCCCCCGCGCCGAGCCCGGCGTTGAGGGCCGCGCGCAGCGTGACGAAGGCGCCCCCTCGGCGCACGCGATTCTCGGACATGGTGGCTGGCATAGGGGCCCCCCCGGGCCGAGTCAAGCGTAGCGCGCCCATCCTCCCGGGGCGTCGCGGCGCCGTCGCGACGCCCGAACGGGCCCCGGCGGCGCGCGTGCGGCGCAGGTGCCGAAGGCGCTACGAAGCCGATCGGCTTGCGAGGCGGATCAGGACGCGAGCAGCTTCCGGAGCCGCGCCCAGGCCTCCTGCATGGCCGCCTTGTTGGCCTCGCTGGCGCCGGCCGCTTCACCGGCGCGCAGGAAGCCGTGCCCGGCGCCCGGGTAGGTGACGGGCTCGAACGTCTTCCCGAGCGTCTTCATCGCCTCGACCGTCGCCGGCAGCGTCGCGTTGATGCGCGCGTCCGACTCGCCGTAGAAGCCGTACACCGGGCACTCGATCTTCGCGAGGGCGGCCTCGTCCGTCGGCGCGCTGCCGTAGAAGACGAAGGCCGCCTTCAAGCCGCGCCGCTGCGTGGCGTACTCGAACGTCCGGCTGCCGCCCCAGCAGAAGCCGACGACGCTCAGCTTCCCGTCGCAGGCGGGGCGCTCGAGCACCCATCGCGCCGCGGCGTCCAGGTCCGCGCTCACCTGCGATGCCTCCAGCCCGTACAGCGCCTTCGTGGCGGCGTCGTTGCTCGCGAAGGCGTCCGTCCGCCCGCCGCCGGGCCCCGTGCCGGAGAGCAGATCGGGTGCGATCGCGATCAGGCCTGCCTCCGCCACCTGGTCGGCGACGGCCCGGACCCAGTCGGTCAGCCCCTTGTTCTCGTGGATGACGAGCACCGCGCCGGCCTTTTCCTTCGACTCCGGGTAGGCGACGAAGGCGTGCAACGTGCGCCCGCCGCCGCGATCGACCTCCACCCACTCGTGGTGGCGGGGAGAGTTCTCCAGGCGATCCTCGCCCGGGCCCTGCGAAGCGAAGATCGCGAGGCAGGGAAGGACCGCGAGCGCTCTCGAGTGACCCATGTGCACCTCCTTGGCCGTGAGCGGCGATCCTAGCATCGCTCGGCTGGCGCTGGGCGCGCGGCTCGGGTCGATCGCCCGCCTCGCCCGGCTTGTTCCAGGTCGACGGATCACAAGGATTCCGTAAGCGCCGCGGCAACCCCTTCTCCACCGGCGCGCTCGCCTGCAAGATGGACTGCGGCGAGACCTCGGATTGGGCCTCGACGGCGGCCCGAGCGATCTCGAACCCCACGAGCGACGGAGGTTACCCATGAACGAGTTGTCCCGGCGCGGGTTGATCCGAGCCGGCGCGGCGGGACTCGGCCTCGCCGCCACCGGCGTTCCGTTGCTCGGCGCTCAAGATGGGGAGTCCCCCACGGGCGCCTTCGCGGAGCAGCTCGTGCGCACGCCGAGGCAGACCGAGGGACCCTTCTATCCCGACCGGCTGCCGCTCGACACCGACAACGAGCTGCGCGGCATCAACGATTCGATCTCGCCGGCGGTCGGCGTGATCACCCACTTCGGCGGTCGAGTGCTCGGCACGACGGGGAATCCGCTCAGGAACGTCGTGGTGGAGATCTGGCAGGTGGACAACGGCGGGGCTTACCTGCACAGGGAGAGCGGCAACGCGGAGAAACGCGACCCGAACTTCCAGGGCTTCGGGCGGTTCCTGACGGGTTCGAGCGGCGAGTACTACTTCCGCACGATCAAGCCTGTGGCGTATCCCGGAAGGACGCCCCACATCCACGTGATGCTCAAGCGAGGCGGCAAGGAGCTGCTCACCACGCAGTGCTATATCCGTGGCGAGCCGCGCAATGCCCGCGACGGGATCCTCATGGGTATCCGCGACCCCAAGGCCCGCGAGTCGGTGATCGTCGAGTTCGCGCCGCTCCAGGGCTCGACGATCGGCGAGCTGGCGGCGCGGTTCGACATCGTGCTCGGCGTCACGCCGGAGAGCCGCTGAGGCGAGCGGGGTCCGCATCGCCCAGGCGCGCAGCCCGAAAGGAAGACACGAGCCTCCCGCGCAGCAGGCTCGACAGCCCTAGCGCGGCTGTGCCGCCGGAGCTGGATAGCGGGGGACGGCCTTCGCCCACGACTTCTCGAAGTCCCTGCGGAACGTGCGCGCCCCCGCGCGCCGGTGCACTCGAGGCACGAACGTCACGGCCATCGCATTCGACGTGCTCGTCGCTGCGCAGGGGCCCGTCAAGTCTCGAAACGGATCCTTGGCCCTGAGCTTGAAAGGGTGCCGGGCGCCTTCGCACTCTTCCGGCCGCTTCTTGGGCGTCCATAGCCGTCACGCCGCGGGAGCTAGGTTCCATTCGATTGCCAGCTCCCTCGCCGTACGCACTCAACCCAGCCGGTAGTCGATCGCTCTTCCCCCGGCCTCACGCTCCACCTCGCTCGCCGCTGTCGGGACGCGGTACTCCAGGCCGCGCGCCGCGCCTGCGTCGACGACGCGCTCCGACACGCTCAGCCCGGCCCCGTCGAGGTGGTAGCGCCGCTCGATCCGCGCGCCGGGGACGGCGTCGCCGCCGCGCCAAGCGAGGCCGCCGTGCAGCACGAGCCCGTCGTCGAGGACCCGTACCTCGGGGGCGAGGTGGAACGCGCTCGAGACGCGCGGCGCGGCGAAGGCCAGGAAGCCGCGGCGAAGCACGTCGAGCGGCGCCTTGGCGGCGGCGAGGTGGCGGCCGGCGCGGCGGTGGTTGCGCGCGAGCCACAGGGAGAAGCGCAGCTCGCCGCCCAGGCCCGTGCGGCCGCGTGCGAGCGAGGGTGAGCCCGCGCGAGCCGACCACTCGGCCTCCTGCGCGCCGCCGAGACGGCAGCGCTCGACCAGCTCGGCCCCGTCGCGCTTGCGGACCACTCGGAGAAGCCCCGCGCCGTGCGGGCTGCCGTGGTGCACGTCGTAGCGCGGGCGCGCGCCGCGCACCCAGGCGACGACCGCGCCGTCCTCCAGGCGCGCGAGGGCGGCCTCCGGGAACCAGGTCACCGACAGATCGATGCCCGCGCCCGGCTTCTCCGGCCCGGGCGGAGCTCGGCGCAGCGCGCGCTCCAGGTCGGGCAGCGCGCGCGCCATCCAGCAGGCGTGCGCGGCCCAGAAGAGCGGGCACTGGTAGCTGCGCCCGCGGCCGGGGCCGCTCAGGTGGCTTCGCGGCTCGCCGCTGGGCAGGAGGTGGGCGGCCCAAGCGCGGAAGGCGCGCACCGCGGCGTCGCCGAGGGCCGCTTCGCCGTAGAGCTCGCCGCCGCGTGCCAGCGCGTAGGCGTCGAAGGGGTGGCTCGCCACCTCGTAGGTCGCGCCCCAGTACCAGGGCTTCGCCTCCACCAGGCCGCACTTGATCCCGTCGGGCCCGTGCAACGCGCGCAAAAAACGCAGGCCGCGCCGGAGCGGGCCGGCGAAGAGCGGATCACGCGCGTCGCGGCCCAGGCGCTCGAGCGCGAAGACGAGGAAGCCCGTGACGCGCGACTGGTAGAAGGCCGAGACGTCGGCCGAGCCCGGGTGCGCGCCGCCCCACACCTCGGGGTGATAGGGATAGCTGCCGTCGTCGTTCTGCACGGCTTCGAGCTGGCCGACCGATTCCATCGCCGCGCGCTCGAGGTCGGGGTCGCGCTCGAGGTCGAAGGCGGCGGCGAGCCCGCTCAAGCCCCACGCGCGCTGCGCCGGGATCCCCTTGTCGAGCACCGCGTAGCGCAGGTAGGTGCGCGCGTGCAGGAGGCTCGCCTCCGCGAAGGCCGCGCGGTCCTCCGCCGGGAGCCGAGGCCCGAAGGTGCGCACGATCTCGGCCAGGGCGTCGCTGCACGCGCCGCCGTCGATCACGGCGTTCGAGCAGTTGAACGGATCGTGGCGGCCGGGCCGGAAGGTGAAGCAGGGGCTGGTCCCCTCGCGCTGGAGGTTGTGCACGAGCCGGCGGCCCTGCTCGAGCGCGGCGGCGTAGAGCCCGTCGCCCTCGCCCGCGCCGTCGAGCCGCGCCAGGACGCAGGCGGTGATCGCCGCGCAGGCGCTCTTCCCGGTGTGCTCGATCCCGTGATCGGGGCACAGGATGCGCCCGCCGGGGTCGCGCAGGGCCAGGAGCCAGCCCAGGCTGCGGCGCACCGGCTCCAGCAGCTCCTCGCGCACTTGGCGTGTAGCCGCGACGCTCACCGCGCGCCCCCCATCTCGCCGACCAGGCGCTCGCACAGCCGCTCGACCTCGTGGTGCTCGGCGACCAGGGCGCGCAAGCGTGCTCCGAGGGCGTCGCGTTCCGCTTGCGGCGCCGCGAGCAGCGCTTGCAGCCGCTCGGCCAGGGCCTCGGCGCTGCCGGGGCGGAACTGCAGCCGTTGCGCGTCGCGCTCGCCCAGCTCCGCGAAGAGCGGCGCGAAGGCCTCGTTGCAGGTCACCGCCGGCCGCTCGCAGGCCATCGCCTCGAGGACGACCTTGTCGACGCTTCCGGTCCGGCTCGGGCTCGCGAGCACGCTCGCGCGGCGATACAGCGCTGGGATCTCGCGGTACGGCACGGGTCCGTGGAGCTGCACGCACCCGTCCAAGCCGCCTAGCTCGACCTGCTCGCGCACGGCCCGCACGTAGCCTTCGTCGCCCGGCGCGAGCGCGCCGCCGACCAGGTCGACCGCCAGCTCCAGACCGCGCGAGCGCAGGATCGCCGCGGCGGCGAGCAGCGTCAGCGGGTCCTTGGCGGCGCTCACGCGGCCCACGCACAAGACGCGCGGCGGGGTCGCGGGCGCCTCGCCGCGCCGCGCGAAGTGCTCCAGGTCGATGCCGTGCCCGGTGACCACCTTGTTCGGCGCCTCCAGCCGCAGGGAATCCTCGCTCGCCGTGAAGACCTTGTCGGCGGCGCGCACCGCCCGCCGCAACCGCGCGTCGACGCCGCCGTGGGTGTACCAGAGGTAGAGGCCCGCGCCGCGCGCGCGCGCCCGTCCCTCGGCGACAAGGAGGTAGCGCGGGACCATGTGCGCCAGCACGGCGTCGAAGCCCTCGCCCGCCAGCGCTTCGCGCAGCACGCGCTTGTAGCGCAGCCAGCGCGAGAGCGTGCCGCGCCGGCCGATGGCGCGCACGTCGACGTTCGCCGGCAGCCCCGAGCAGTCGCCGACCTCCAGCGCCACCACGCGCACGCGCTCCACGCGCCGCGCGAGGCCCTCGATCCAGCGCGGCACGAAGCCGAGCACGGCGTCGCCGGCGTCGAAGACCTGCGTGAGGAAGACGAGCCTCACGGGATCGGCTCCCCGGCCAGGCGCTTCAGGCCCTCGGCGTAGACGCGGATCGCGGCCGCGTGCTCGAAGCGCTGGACGTCCCGGCGGGCCTGCTCGCCCATGCGCCGCCGCGCCGCTTCGTCGCCCAGCACGCGCTCGAGCCCCCCAGCCAGGCTCGCCGCGTCGAATCCGCACAGGGCGCCGTTCACACCCTGGCGAAGGAGCTCGCGCATCATTCCGACCGGCGTCGACACCGCCGGCGTGCCGCAGGCCATCGCCTCGACGGTGACGCGCGGCCCGCCCTCGCAGGTGGAGGCGCACACGATCGCGCGGCTCTTGCGGTACACCTCGGCCAGCTCGGCCGGGCTCGCGACCCAGTCGACGAAGCGCACGTCGCGCTCGAGCCCGCGCGCCATCGCGCGCCGCCGGGTCCGCTCGGCGAGCGGCCCCTTGCCGACGAAGAGGGCGCGCAGCCTGTTTCCGCGCGCGGCGCACAGGGCCAGGGCGTCGACGATGCGATCGAGGCCCTTGTTCGCGACCATGCGGCCGACGAAGACGACGTCCTGCTCGGGCTCGGGAGCCACCTCCGCCGGCCGGAACACCGTCAGATCCATGTAGAGCGAGGGCAGGACCAGGATCTTCCCCTGGGGGACGCCCCAGCTCGCGAGCAAGGGCTTCGCCTCGCCGGCGTTGACCACGCGGAACGCGGCGGCGCGGCTCCTCGCCCAGCGCACGTAGCGCTTGGCGACGAGGCGGTCGAATCGCTCGCGCAGGCCCGCGGCCACCGGGTGGCCGGGCACGTGGTGGATCTCCGAGAGGTACGGTACGCCGCTCTTCCTCGACAGCGCCGCCGAGCCGATCCCGTTGTAGAACCAGCCGTAGTCGTGGCTCGTGATCAGGGCGTGGCCGTGCTCGGCGAGCAGCCGCGCACCCTCGCGCTCGATGTAGCCGACCATGCCGGCGCGCCCGCAGGCCGCGGGGTGCAGGAACACGTTGCCGTGGATCTCGCGTACGACGACCGGCCCGGCCGGCCGCGGGCAGAGCACGTCGATCCGCTCGAAGTGGCGCGAGAACTCGCGCTGCATCGCGAAGAGCGGCCCGCGCTCGCCGATCGCGACCTGGCGGTCGCCCGACACCATCAGGAGGCGCACGCGCGTTCCTCCAAAACGGCCTGGTAGAGCCGCTCGAGGCGCTCGGCGAGGCCCGCGGCCGAATGGCGCGCCTGGACGCGCATCCGCGCGCGCTCGCCCATGGCGCGCGCGAGCACGGGATCGGCGAGGAGCTGGTCGACCGCGAAGGCCAGCTCGTCGACGCCCGTCCCCAGGAGCCCCGTGCGTTCGTGGACGACCAGCTCGGGCACGCCGCCGACGCCGGTCGCCACCACCGGCAGCCCGGCCGCGCCGGCCTCGATCAGTGCGACCGGCAGCCCCTCGCTGCGCGAGCAGGAGAGCACCAGGTCGAGGTCGGCGAGCACGGCGGGCATGTCGGGGCGCGCGCCGAAGAGGTGCACGCGCGAGCGCAGCGCCGGCTCGAGGGCCGCGATGCGCCGCTCGAGCATCGCGAACAGCTCGCCGTCGCCCACGAAGGCGAGCTGCAGCCCGGGCCGGCGCGCAGCGAGCATCGCGAACACCTCGAGCGCCCATTCGGGCCGCTTGACCTCCGCCAGGCGGCCGACGACGCCGACCAGGCGCACGTCGGGTCCGGCGCCCGCCGGGCCACGCAGGGCGCCGCTGCGCTCCCCGGCGAGCGGATCGAGCGCGAGCAGCGGATCGAGGTCGATTCCGGGCGGGACCACGACGATCCGCTCCTCGGGGACGATCCCCAGGCGCACGAGGTCGTCGGCGGTCGCGTGGGAGACGGCGACCACGCGCTCGGTCGAGCGCGCCAGGCGCCGCTCGATGGCGCTCAGCCCGCGCGAGAGCCCGCCGCCGAAGTAGCCCTCGAGGACGTGGCCGTGGAAGGTGTGCACGCGCGCCGCGCCGAGCCCGCGCGACGCCGAGCGCCCCAGCGCCCCGGCCTTGGAGGCATGGGTGTGGACGACGTCGGGTCGGAACGCCGCCAGCTCGCGGCGCAGGAAGGCGCGCGCGCGCAGATCGCCCGCCAAGGACCAGCCGCGCGCGAGGCCCGGCACGCGGACCACGTCGAGGCCGAGCGCGCGCGCCTCCTCGAAGAGCTCGCCCTCGCCCGGCTGAGGGTGGCCGGCGAAGATCACGAGCTCGTGGCCGCGCTCCCTCAAGATGGGATCGGAGGCCAGGACCTGGCGCGCGGGGCCGCCCAGGTTCAGGCGCGTCAGGACGCGGGCGATGCGCATCGGGGCGCAGAGTGTATCGGCGGCCCTCGAGGCCGACGGCGAGCGCCGCCGGCGCCGGGCTTTCCGGCGGGCGGCGCGAAGCTATCCTGCGGTGCGGGCGCGCCGCTCCGGCAGCGCCCGCGACCCCGAACCCTGGAGCGCACGCCATGCAGAGCGGTGTCGATCGTTTTCGCCGGCTGGTCGAGGATCGCGCCGTCGCCGGGGCTTCGCCCGCGGAGGTCGCGGCCGCCGTCGGCTCCTCGGATGCGCGCGCCCTCGAGCGCACGCGCGGCCAGTTCGCTTGCGCGGTCCAAGGGGGATCGGGCGTGCGCCTGGCGCGCACGCTCGCGCTCCCGCTGCGCTACTTCGTCGCCAAGCTCCTCCACGGGCCGTTCCTGGTGGTCTCCGACCGTATGGACTCGATCTTCGAATGGTGCGCCTCGCAGCGGATCGCTTGGCAGTTCGACCCGCTCTACACGCGCATGCTGCCGGCGCACTACCTGGTTGAGATCGAGCAGAGCGGATGCCCGGACCCGAACCCGACCTACCGCCGCTTCTTCGACCCCGCCGTGGGGACCGGGCCGGCCGACCCCGAGGAGCTGGGCGCCGCCTACGCGGCGGCCGCCCTGGACGCGCTGAAGCGATGGCTCGCGCACGTCCCGCCGGGCGAGCGGATCGCGCTCGCCTTCTCGGGGGGCATCGACAGCACGGCGGTCCTGCTCCTCGCTCGGCGCGCGCTCGCCGAGCTCGGGCGCGACCCGGACGCGCTCTTCGCGGTGACCCTCGACCTCGGCGGCGGCCGGGACGCGGACCAGGCCGAGCGCACGATCGCCGAGCTGGGCCTCGCCGGACGCTGGGAGCGCCTGCAGCCCGCGCGGGGCGAGCTGGACCTCGAATCCGCCATCCGCGCGATCGAGGACTACCGCCCGCTCGACGTGGAGTGTGCCGCGGCCTCGCTGGCCCTGTGCGGCGAGCTGCGCGCGCGCCACCCCGACGTGCGCTGGCTCCTCGACGGCGACGGCGGCGACGAGTGCTGGAAGAGCTACCCGCTCGAGGACTCCGACCTGACGCTCTCCAGCGTGCTGCGCAATCCCCTGCTCTACCACGAGGGCTGGGGAATCGACGCGATCAAGCACAGCCTGAGCTTCTCGGGCGGGCTCTCGCGCTCGTACGTGCGCACCTTCGCCCCGGCCCGGCTCGCCGGCCTCCAGGCCTTCTCGCCGTTCACCGACCGCGAGGTGGTCGCCGCGGCGCTGCGCGCTCCGCTCGAGCGGCTGGCCACGACGCCCGAGGAGCTCTGCGGGCTCAAGGCGCGCGCGGTCCCCGCCGGCGTCGAGGCCGCGACCGGTGCGCGCATGCCGGCCGCGGCGAAGCGCCGCTTCCAGGACGGGCTGGGGCGCGACGACCGCGCGCGGCCGAGCAAGGCCTGGTGCAAGCGCGTCTTCCTCGCGCAATGGGAGGAGCGCATGCGCTCCGCCCTCGAGCGGCCCGCGACGCGCCGATCGGGGAACGAGCTGGCCGCGCTCTCCGGTTGAGCATGGCCTACCCCGCGAGCGCCGCCGAGCGCGTCCGCTGGATCCTCGAGCGCCGCGGCCCCAAGCGCGCCCTCGATCCGCGGCGGCCCTATGGCGCCTTCCTCGAGCGGGAGCCCGACGGGCGCGGCGGGCATGCGAGCGTTGCCACGGTCCTGATCACCAACCGCGAGTGCCCATGGCGCTGCGCCATGTGCGACCTGTGGACGAGCACGCTGGACGAGACCGTCCCGCCCGGCGCGATCGTGGAACAGGTCCGATGGGCGCTGGAGGAGATCGGCCCCGCGCGCTGGATCAAGCTCTACAACGCCGGCAGCTTCTTCGATCCGCGCGCGATCCCGCCCCAGGAGCGCCGGGCCCTCGCGCCGCTCTTGGCCGGCTTCGAGCGCGTGATCGTCGAGTGCCACCCGGCGCTGGCCGGCGAGGCCGTCCTCGACTTCCGCGACTCGATCCCCGGGCGGCTCGAGGTCGCGCTCGGCCTCGAGACCGCCCACCCCGCGGCGCTCGAGCGCCTCAACACGCAGAGGCCCGCGGATGACGTCGCCTCGGCAGCCCACAGGCTCGGGGCGGCGCAGGTCGACGTCCGCGCCTTCCTGCTCGTGCGGCCGCCGTTCGTTCCGCCGGGCGAGGCCGATGCGTGGCTCGAGCGCTCGCTCGAGCTGGCCTGGGACTGTGGAGTGCGAGCCTGCGCGCTGATCCCGACGCGCGGCGGCAACGGCGCCCTGGAGGCACTCGCCGCGGAGGCTGCCTTCGTCCCGCCGCGACTCGCGGACCTCGAGCGCGCCCTCGAGCGGGCCCTCGCCGCGCGTCGCTCGCTGGTCTTCGCGGACCCGTGGGACCTCGAGCGCTTCGCGGACTGCTCCGCGTGCTTCGGCCCGCGCCGGACGAGGCTCGAGCGGATGAACTGGACGCAAACGCTCCTGCCGGCAGAGCGTTGCGCGGCATGCGGCCATGGAGAGACGTAGGCGATGCTCGACCTGGCGGTGATCGGCTCGGGGCCCGGCGGAGCGCTGACGGCGCTCGTGGCGCGCAGCCTGGGCCTGGAGGTCGCGCTGCTCGAGCGCGGGACCCACCCGCGCTTCGCGATCGGCGAGTCCTCGACGCCGATGGCGAACATCCTCCTCGAGGGCCTGGCGCGCCGCTACGCGCTGCCGCGCCTGGAGCCGCTCGCGCGCTACGGCACGTGGAAGCGCGCCCATCCCGAGCTCGGGGTCGGTCCGAAGCGCGGGTTCAGCTTCTACTTCCACGTGGCCGGCCGGCGCTTCGAGCAGCGCGGCGACCGCGCCGATCAACTGCTCGCCGAGGCGAGCCCGCACCATGACGTGGCGGACGTGCACTGGTACCGCGCCGACGTCGACCACTTCCTCGTGCGCGAAGCCGAGGCGGCGGGCGCGCTCTACCTCGATCGCGTGGAGCTGCAGAGCTTTGCGCACAGCGCCGGCGCTTGCCGCCTGGAGGGCACGCGCTCCGGCCGGCCGCTGAACCTGGAGGCGCGCTTCGTCGTCGACGCGAGCGGGCCACGCGGCGCGATGTCGCGCCTCCTGGTACTCCCCGAGAGCTCCTTTCCGGCCTTTGCCCGCACCCAGGCCTTGTTCACGCACTTCACGGGCGTTCAGCGCTGGGCCGACGTCCATCCTGACCGGGAGCCTCCTCCTTATCCCGTCGACGACGCCGCGCTCCACCACGTCTTCGACGGCGGGTGGATCT